>CADCOL010000265.1 GCA_902803015.1 uncultured Lachnospiraceae bacterium
GATATGGCTTCAATCAGATCCGTATTTAAGTTCAGGGCTGTTCCGATATTGCGCGCAATTCTCGAAACCAGCTGCACATGAAGCGCCCGCCGGCAAACATCATCGTTCTTCACCAAAGAGAAGACCTGTGTTTTATCCATGTAACGGGAATAGAAGGGAACGTGCATGATTTTTTCCGTATCCCGAACGAAGGCCGGTCGCCAGAGATTGGCGCGGTCATGGTTTTCATCCCTTCGAATCACCTGCTCATCCCTGCAGGCATAAGGATTTACCCAACCCTCTTTTCGGTCTTTTCGGATGCGGTCCTGCAACCCCTCGGAAAGACTTAAGTAATTTGCCATTTTACCCCTTTATAACCCAAATACTTCCGCGAAATTATCGTAAAGAATCATCTGATTCATCTCGTCCGTCAGTCCGAGATTTAAGAAGCGTTCCAGTTCCTGCTTCGGATTCCACATCGGAAAATCGCTGCCGAAGAAATAGCGGTCAGCGCCGAAATGATCGATGAAACGGTTCGCGGTCTGCACATCCAGCATAAACAGACTGCTGGAGGTATCGTAATAAACATTCTCAAAACGCGGCATGCGGTATGCCTCATCCCACTCGCTGTATCCGCCGAAATGCGCGCCGATAATGGTAAGCTTCGGGAACATTTCCGCAATCTTTGCCAGTTTCTTCGGGGATGTAAAATCATACCTTGCATCTCCCATATGAAGCAAAAGAACCATGCCCTTCTTCTCCATTGCCTCGTAAATCGGAAGGCATTTCGGATCGTCAATGGCGTATCCCTGCATGTCATGATGGAATTTCACGCCCCTTAATCCCAAAGAGACTGCGCGATCAAGCTCCGCATCGAAATTCTCGTAGTCTTTATGCATTGCGGCGAGTCCCAGAAACTCCGGATGCTCGGCACACTCTTTTGCGATAAAATTATTGATGCTTTCCACCTGCAACGGGGAAAGTGCGGAGGAACATACGAGGCAGCGTTCACTGCCGAGTTCCTTCTCAAGCTTTACAAGGCTCTCCGGCGATGCGTCGGAATGCATCGGAATTCCGTAGAAATTCCCGATGGATTCGGATGCCTTGGTTGCGATTTTTGTAGGGAAAATATGTGCGTGCGCGTCGATGATTCTCATGTATATACTCTCTATTCGTTTTCTTTTTCTGCCGGCTCTTCTTCCTTTTCCGGTTCTGCTGCCGGCTCTTCATCCGTTTCCGGCTCTTCCGAAACCTGCGCCTCTGCTACTTCCGCAGTCTCGGCCACAGCTTCCGTCTCCGCAGCTTCCTCCGCCGGCTCCACGGTTTCTGCCTCTGTCGCGACTTCTTCCGCAGCTTCTTCCTTCTCCACGAGATCCTTGTCTTCGAGTCCCATCTCGTTTAAGTGCTTGGGCGGCTCCTTCTGCGGGAAGTTTCCGAAGCACTTGTTGAACTCGTCTTCGTTATAAACAAAGAGAAGCAGGAAAATCATAAAGAAGAACGCCAGCGTCACAAAGATATCCGCCACGTTAAAGACCGGAAAATGGATAAATTTCGCATAAATCATATCCACCACATAGCCGTGGAACATGGAACCGGTTGAAGGTTCATAGCGGAAAATTCTGTCGAGCAGGTTTCCGATGGCACCGCCGACCATCATCACTTCCGCGATACGAATCGGACGATACTCCTTCTCCCACGGTGTCCGGACATACAAAAAGATTACGGCACATATTGCAAGCGGCGTCAGAATGGAAAAAATCAACTGTCCGTTCTGGAAAAAGCCCCAGGCCATACCGCGATTCTGTACATATGTCAGAACGATGGCTTCACCGATGAGATTCTTTTCTTCTCCCTCGGCAAAATGCTGAATGATTAAATACTTGGACCACTGGTCCAGACCGACAATCGCGGCAATGGAAAGAAGCGGTACCAGTACTCTGGATAATTTCTTCATGTAATCTCTCTTAACGAAATAACGTAAAACGTACTCTTACAGAATGTTTACATTATGCTCGTATGCAATCTTGTATACTTCTTCGGGCCAGAGCGAAGACTGAACTTCTCCGATGTGTGCACGCTGTAAGAAGAACATGCAGATTCTGGACTGGCCGATTCCGCCGCCGATGGTATAAGGCATTTTCTTTTCGAGAATTGCCTTCTGGAACGGAAGCTCGGCACGTTCCTCGCAGCCTGCCATACGAAGCTGGGCAGCAAGCGCATCCTCATCCACACGAATACCCATGGAGGAAAGTTCCAAAGAACATCCGAGAATCGGGTAATAAACCAGAATATCTCCGTTTAAGCTCCAGTCATCATAGTCCGGTGCCCGACCGTCATGACGCTCGCCGGAAAGAAGCGGTCCGCCGATCTGCATAAGAAATACGGCGCCCTTTTCTTTGGTAATCAGGTTTTCTCTTTCCTTCGGAGTCTTGTCCGGCCATCTGTCCTCAAGTTCCTGCGTGGTCACGAAAGTAATCTCGCCGGGAAGGAACGGATCCATAAAATGATACTTGCCGCACATATAATACTCGGTCTGCTTAATCGCCATATAAATGCGGAACACGGTTTCTTTCAGCGTATCGATATTGCGTTCGGACTTGTCGATGATTTTTTCCCAGTCCCACTGATCGACATAGATGGAGTGGAGGTTGTCGGTATCCTCGTCGCGGCGAATCGCGGTCATATCGGTATAAAGGCCCTCACCCTTCCTGAATCCGTACTTCTGAAGTGCCATTCTCTTCCATTTTGCAAGGGAATGCACGATTTCCACTTCCTTATCGCCCTGCTCTTTGATTCCGAATTTTACGGGGCGCTCCACACCGTTTAAGTTGTCGTTCAGACCGCTTTCGGGTGTTACGAAAAGCGGTGCCGAAACACGGCTTAAATTCAGGGCATCGGAAAGGGCACGTTCAAAATAGTCCTTTACCTCCTTGATTGCCTTCTGTGTGTCTTTAATGTCCTGCGGGCTCTCATAACCCTTCGGAAAATAACATCTGTCCATGATTTTATCCTCTTTTTAAAAACCTGATGCAGCAAACCCTGCTGCAAAATTTTTACAGATCACAGTTGTTAACGGTTCTCGGGAACGGAATGACGTCGCGGATGTTGCCCATGCCGGTTAAGTACATTACGCATCTTTCAAATCCGAGACCGAATCCGGCGTGGCGAGCGGAACCGTATTTACGAAGATCCAGATAAAAATCGTAATCTTCTTTCTTAAGTCCGAGTTCTTCCATTCTGGCAAGAAGCTTGTCGTAATCATCCTCACGCTGGGAGCCGCCGATAATTTCGCCGATTCCGGGAACCAGGCAGTCCATAGCCGCTACGGTCTTGCCGTCCTCGTTCAGTTTCATATAGAATGCCTTAATTTCCTTCGGATAGTCCGTTACGAATACGGGGCGCTTGAAAATCTCCTCGGTAAGATATCTCTCATGCTCGGTCTGCAAATCGCATCCCCAGAATACCTTGTATTCGAACTTGTCGTTATTTTTCTCCAGAAGCTCGATTGCTTCGGTGTAGGTAACATGTCCGAATTCGGAATTTACGACATGATTCAATCTATCAATCAGACCCTTGTCGATAAAATTGTTAAAGAATTCCATCTCTTCGGGTGCATTCTCAAGTACATAACGGATGATGTATTTAATCATGCTCTCGGCAATCATCATATCATCCTGCAGATCCGCAAACGCCATCTCCGGCTCGATCATCCAAAACTCCGCCGCATGACGGGTGGTGTTGGAATTCTCGGCTCTGAAGGTCGGTCCGAAGGTATAAATATTCTTAAATGCCATCGCATAGGTCTCGCCGTTTAACTGACCGGAAACCGTAAGGTTCGTATTCTTGTTGAAGAAGTCTTTGGAGAAATCCACCTTGCCGTCTTCCGTCATCGGAACATTGGCAAGATCCAGCGTGGTGACCGTAAACATTTCACCGGCACCCTCGCAGTCGCTTCCGGTAATCAGGGGAGTATGTACATAAACGAAATCTCTCTCCTGGAAAAACTTATGAATTGCATATGCAATCAGGGAACGCACTCTGAATACCGCCTCAAAGGTATTGGTTCTGGGACGTAAATGCGTAATGGTACGAAGATACTCCATCGTATGGCGTTTTTTCTGAAGCGGATAGTCCGGTGTGGAATCGCCTTCGATTACAATCTCGGTCGCCTGAATTTCAAACGGCTGCTTTGCTTCCGGTGTGGGAACCAGCGTTCCTTTTACGATAAGTGCCGCACCGACATTGATTTTTGCAATTGCCGCAAAGTTCTCCATGGTATCGTGGTATACCACCTGCAACGGTTCAAAGAACGTACCGTCGTTAATAATAACGAAACCGAAGGACTTTGAGTCACGGTTCGAACGCACCCAGCCTCCTACGGAAATCTCCTTGTTTAAGTATTCTTCCCTGTTTCTGAAAATGTCTCTGATCGATACAAGCTGTTCCATGTCTGACCTCTCTTGCATGTAAGCATTGTTTTGACGCTGTGCCGATGCGCACGTCTGCTCACGCACGTTACATTATAACCTACCTTTTCACTGTTTACAAATCATTTTTCTTTCTATATTACCTTATTAAATATTACAAAAGTCCAACCACAAGATTTAGGGAAATAAAAATATATTGCCACAATATTTTCCAAATTGTTACAAATATGTTACATTTTATTAATTTTTTGTTGCTTTTTCCTTTCAGAGTTGTTATAATGGGCATACTCATAAGTAATATGAGGAGTGGGGAATCTCTTCAGTTGCAGCAATAATCGGTATGAAAGGGAATTTGGCAGTATCGGTTCCCGGAAAGAAGATGTGAGAAAAATGTTTTTATTGAAAAAGGGTTGGAAAGAAATCCGTAAGAATTTCCCGAAGACCTTTCGCAGGCAGGAAGCGGTAATCCTTGCATCCGTGCTCGGTATATCCGTCATCTGCTCCGCATTCGTTGTGAATGCCAATTATCAAACCAGAAAAGAATCCGTAACGGAAGAAACATTATCCGAAACTCTGATTCTCGGTACGGAAAATCATATCACCACCAACACTTTGGAAAAGAAAGCTTTGGAATTTCCCAAGTTTGAAGTAACGGTGGTACAAAGCCGCAAGGGCGACGTCATCACTCCGGTTCGTTCCGCTTATACAATGGAAGACCGCGAGCTTTTAGCTCAGATGATGTACGCGGAAGAAGGCGTGTTCTTCTCCTGGGCAGCGGGCGATCCCGAAAAAATCGAGCGCGTGCACAAACTTGCGGGAAGCGTTATTCTTCATCGTCTGAATGCGCATTTCAGCGGTGCACAGACTTTGGCCGATGTTCTTTATGCGCCCGGTCAGTATGATTACCGTACGATTCAGAAGGTTGAAAAGGGACAGCCGATGCCCGCACAGGTTTATCAGTGGGCTGACGATCTTTTGACAAACGGCGCACTCGGTCCCGATACCTTGGTATTCCAGGCAGAGTTCCGTCAGGGAAGTGAAGTTTACGATCATATCGGAAACCAGTACTTCTGCTGCAGATAACAAAACTACATAAGACTACGAAAAACCCACCCGCAATTCGCGGGTGGGTTTTTGTATGAA
>CADCOL010000266.1 GCA_902803015.1 uncultured Lachnospiraceae bacterium
GCAGGGCTACAAGGATTCGAACCTTGAAATGACGGAGTCAGAGTCCGTTGCCTTACCGTTTGGCGATAGCCCTATATAAGTGCCGTTTTCAACAGCACTTGTTATTCTACAAAACTTTAATTGAAATTGCAAGGGTTTTTTACGGATTTATGCAATTTCGGATTCCGGGGAGTATTTAGCCCTTCGCTTCCACTTTCTCATCGCCCCAGAAGAAAAGTGCGATGGTGCCGGGACCGGAGTGTGCGCCGATGGTCTTTCCGATTTCAAAAATCTGAACGCCGCCTTCAATGCCCTCAAATCTCTCTTCCACGGCCTCCTTCAGCTGTGCCGCTTCATCCAGTGCATTGAAATGTCCGATGAAACACTTGCCGTAATAGCCGGTGCCGTCTTTGGCATGCTGTACCATCTTGTCCACGGTAACGTTGATCACCTTCTTGCGTCCGCGAACCTTTTCAAATACATTCAGTTTGCCGTCCTTGTCCACAAACATTAAGGGGCAGATATTTAACATATTTCCGATGGTTGCACTTGCCGCGGAAATACGTCCGCCGTTCTTTAAATATTTTAAGTCCGTTACATAGAACCAGTGCTGTAAGTAATCGCGATTCTTTAATACGAACTCCTCGAGTTCTTCCATCGTTGCACCGTTCTGTTTGCGGGTATAAACCTCATCCACCAAAAGTCCGAAGCCCGGTGCTGCCGCGCGGGAATCCACCGCGATAATCCGGCGTTCCGGATACTTCTCGCGAAGTTCTTCTACTGCTGCCACACAGGCATTGTATGCTCCGGAAAGTCCGGAAGAAAATACCACATGGAAAATATCCCATCCTGCCTGTAAATACGGTTCAAAGAATTCCTCATACTCCGCCGTGTTCGGCTGGGAAGTCTTCGGTACCACGCCCTTATCCATCATATCCGACAATTCCGCAATCGTCATGCCCTCACCGACCCAGTCGGTAAGAAGTTCGTCGTCGTTTACCTGAAAATGATACGGAATATAGGGAATTCCTGTTTTCTCATAATATTCTTTGCTAAGGTCTGCGGGAGACTCCGTAGTAAGTAAAAATGCGCTCATTGCTGTCCTCCGTGTAAAGCATTTGGACGGCTGACACATGCGGTCCGCCGAACCACTTTATAGAGTTTAGCAGATTATCGCGTTCTTGTATCGCAAAATACCAATTCTTTACAAACTTTTTATAAATCGGAACGGATAAAATCCCAATTCTACCGTTCCTCGCGGAAATACGGGATACCGAGGCTCGCCGGCGGTTGCGAATCACGTTTGTTTCGCATGCTGGTCACTACCAGAACAATCAGGGTTACCACATACGGAATCATTTTATACAGTTCTTTTAATTCCATGTGATCCATACCGGCCGGAATATACAGATAAATAATATACAGTCCGCCGAAAAGAATGGATGCGATAATTCCGATTCCCGGTTTCCAGATACAGAAAATTACAAGCGCAATGGCAAGCCATCCTCTGTCACCGAATGCATCGTTGGACCAGATTCCGCTCGCGTAATCCATAACGTAGTAAAGTCCGCCGAGACCCGCCACCATGCATCCGATGCAGGTCGCCAGATATTTGTAACGGCCTACATTGATACCTGCCGCATCCGCCGTTCCGGGGTTCTCACCCACGGCACGAAGATGAAGGCCGATTCTTGTTTTCTTTAATGCAAATCCCGCATAGATGGCAAGAATAAATGCCAGATATGCCAGAAATCCGTAACTTAGGAAAATCTTGCCGAACCATCCGAGATTGTCCGCGAACGGAAGCGATTTGCTGAAGTACGCGCTCGTTCTCGACAACGCAATGGTCGGTACATCGGAACCGGAAAGCTTGATTAAGGAACCTCCGAAGAAGTTACCGAAGCCCACGCCGAACGTGGTCATTGCAAGACCGGTTACATTCTGGTTCGCACGAAGCGTTACCGTTAAGAAACAGTATAAAAGACCCATCAGAAGGGAACCGATTAAGGAGCACAAAAGCGGAATGGCAATGGCAAGGAAACCGATCATTTCCCCGCCTCTGGTCGCCTGCTCATACGCAAACGCACCGATAACGCCGCAAATGCCGCCCACATACATAACGCCCGGAATACCGAGGTTTAAGTTTCCGGATTTTTCCGTAATGATTTCACCTGTACAGCCGAACAAAAGAGGAACGCTCTGTCCGATGGCTCTCGGAATAAACGCAACCAAATCAATCATGAGCTTCGTCCTCCTTTCTCTTGTTTCGGAATACCACTTTATATCGGATAAAGAATTCGCATCCGATAATAAAGAACAGAATAATACCCGTGATAATATCACCGAATGACTGGTTCAAACCGCAGGAAGTGGAAATCTCCGAAGCTCCGCGTGTTAAGAATACGATTAAAAGGCTCGCACCCATCATGGCAAAGGGATTAAACTGTGCCAGCCAGGAAACCATAACCGCGGTAAATCCCTGTCCGCCGGCGATGGTGGTTGTAATCGTATGATGAATGCTGCCGACCAGCAAGAGTCCGGCAAGTCCGCAAAGTCCGCCCGAAATCAGCATGGTACGGACAATAACCAGCCCGGGACGGATACCCGCATAACGGGCCGTCATTTCGCTCTCTCCGACAACGGCAATTTCATAACCGTGCTTGGTGTATTTTAAGTAGACAAACATACCGACGGTTGCAAGAACCGCGATAAGAATGGTAAGCAGATACTTGTTTCCGAGTGTAAAAATCCATCCGGCATTCGTGCTCTGGTTGATGATACCGATTTTACCCGAGCCTTTCGGAACTTCCCAAAAGATGGTAAAGAATGCCACAATCTGGATTGCGATATAGTTCATCATCAGGGTGGCCAGGGTTTCGTTGGTGTTCCATTTCGCCTTAAAGAGCGCCGGAATCACGCCCCAAAGCGCGCCGAGGCAGACGGAGACAACAATCATCATAAGTACCAGCAAAGGATCCGGTATCTTATCGCCGAATACAATCATGCAGGCAGCGGCGCCAAGTCCGCCGATTAAAACCTGTCCCTCTCCTCCGATATTCCAAAACTTCATCTTAAATGCAGGGGTCAGGGCAAGTGCAATCAGCAAAAGAATGGAGGTATCCTGCAAGGTTATCCATGTTTTTCTGGCACTTCCGAATGCACCCGTAAATACTGCGGAGAAAACCGCAAGCGGATTCATTTTGGTCGTAATTACCGTTACAATCGCGCAAACAATCAGTGCCGCCGCAAAAGCCAGAAGCCTTACCAGCATCTGGTTCTTCATCGGCATGTTTTTACGCTTTACGATATGAAATAAAGGCTCCGAATTCTTACTTTTCATTCTTGCCTCCTTCCACATTGGTCATCATAAGACCGACTTCGTTCTTATCCGCACCCGGTCCGTCGATGATACCGCTGACTCTTCCGCCGCAAAGAACAAGAATGCGGTCCGAAAGTTCAAGCAGCACGTCCAGATCTTCGCCGACGTAAATTACTGCGGTACCGGCCTCTTTCTGCTTATTGATCAGATCGTAAATCTGATAGGAGGAATTGATGTCCAGACCTCTTACCGCATAAGCCGTAAGCAAAACCTTCGGCTCGGAAGCAATCTCACGACCGACTAAGACCTTCTGCACGTTACCGCCGGAAAGATTCTTTACCGGTGTGGTAATACTCGGAGTAACAACATTTAATTCTTCCACAACGGATTCCGCGAGTTTTCTCGGACTCTTTCTGTCCGTAAACGGATTTACGACCGAACCGTTCCGGAAGGAACGAATCATCATATTCTCCGCAATATTCATACCGGCAACGAGTCCCATGCCGAGGCGGTCCTCCGGAACGAAGGACAGAGCGACACCTTTTTGCATGATTTTCAACGGCGAAAGATTCATTAAATCGGTTTGGGAACCGTCATCTTCCACATAATACACATGACCGGATTCCGCTTTCTGAAGACCGGCAATTGCCTCCAGCAATTCTTTTTGTCCGCAGCCGGAAACGCCGGCAATCCCGAGAATCTCCCCGGTATTTGCCGTAAACGAAACATCGGATATTTTCGGAACACCTTCCTCATCAAGAATGGTCAGGTTTTCCACC
>CADCOL010000267.1 GCA_902803015.1 uncultured Lachnospiraceae bacterium
AACCTCGGAATGACGCTGATGGCAAAGAGGGAAGGTATTAACCTTGAGACCACCAAGGTTGGCGACCGCTATGTTCTCGAGCATATGAAAGAGCACGGCTATAATCTGGGCGGTGAGCAATCCGGACACATCATTTTCCTGGACCGCAATACCACCGGCGACGGCCTCCTAAGTGCACTTCTGCTTCTGCAGGTTGTTGTGGATACGGGCAAACCCTTATCCGAACTCGCTTCCATAATGGAAGTCCTGCCGCAGGCGCTGGTAAATGCCAAGGTTCCCAATCATAAGAAAGAGCATTATCTTGAGTACCCCGAGATTGCAAGCGCAATTGAGGAACTGAACAAGAAGTTCGCCGGAGAAGGAAGAGTATTGATTCGTCCGTCCGGAACGGAACCCATGGTTCGTGTCATGATTGAAGGCAAAGACCAGAAGATGATTGATGAAGAAGCAAAGAAACTGGCGGATCTCATTCAGCAGACCATGCTTTAAGATAAGGTTTACTTGAATTTAAAAAGTATGGTATAATGTCCTTGGACATTATTACAGTAAATGCGTCAGCATTTATGGTATAATGTCTATATGAATTACCAAGGGTTACGAGTTACACATTCGTTTCTTCTTCGGGGGAGGAAGAAATGATTTTTGGGGATAGCAATTAAAACATATGGATTGGAGGTACGCACATGGTCAGTCAGAGCGTAGTGATCAAGAACCCGACGGGTCTTCATCTCGGACCGGCTGGGAACCTCTGCAAAGAGGCGATTAAGTTCAAATCCCTGATTACGTTCCAGTTCCGTGACAGCACAGCGAATGCAAAGAGTGTGTTAAGTGTACTGGGTGCCTGCGTAAAAAGCGGGGATGAAATAAAACTGGTTTGCGAAGGTGTGGATGAGAAGGAAGCGCTGGAACATCTTGTAAAAGCAATTGAGAGCGGACTCGGAGAATAGTTCTCCGGTCACAGATTAAGAAGGTTTACATCGGGAAGGACGTAACGGTTCCTTCCCGAATTTTTCCCTTAACTTAAAGAAATATTTGTTGACGGCTGAATAAAGCTGTGATATTCTACATAGGCGAGATTGATTTTTAGGTCTTTTTTTTGTGCACTAAAAATCCGCACACGAGTACGTTTAGCATATAACGGAGGTATTAAAATGCGTACCAGAATTACTTTAGCATGTACAGAATGCAAACAGCGTAACTACAACACTACGAAGGATAAGAAGACTCATCCCGACAGAATGGAAACCAAGAAGTATTGCAGATTCTGCAAGGCACATACTTTACACAAGGAAACCAAATAAGTTTTCTCTTATTTATATTGAAAGGATTTAACGATGGCAGATTCAGACAAGAAGGAAAAGAAGCCGAATTTCTTTCATGGAGTAAAGCGTGAGTTTAAGAAGATTACTTGGCCGACCAGGAACGACGTTATCAAGCAGACCTTATTGGTTACCTTTATAACGGTTGTTTGCTCTGCCTTAATTGCGGGAATCGATTATCTTGCAAAGATGGGCGTGGACAAGTTGATTAATCTGTAAGACGAGGTTTGGAATGGAAGAAAAAGAGATTTTGGAAGTGAACGAAACCGTTAAGACCGAAGAAGTTGCACAGACTGCGGAAGCACCTGCAGCAGAAACTCCTGTTATGGATGCCACGGAAGCCGCTTTGGCAGCAGCGAAAGAGGCGTACGATATCGGTGCGTCCAGCAATAAGAGCGGCAAGGGTATGGGGTGGTATGTTGTTCATACTTATTCCGGTTATGAGAATAATGTAAAAACAAACATCGAGAAGGCAATTATCAACCGTCATCTGGAAGAGAAGATTCTCGAGGTTCGCGTTCCCATGCAGGATGTTGTGGAAGTAAAGAACAACACCAAGAAGACGGTTTCCAAGAAACTTTTACCGGGATATGTTTTGATTCACATGGACGCAGACGACAACGATGCATGGTATGTGGTTCGTAATACCAGAGGCGTTACCGGATTCGTTGGACCCGGAAGCAAGCCGGTTCCTCTTACCGAGGATGAAATGCGTATGTTTAACATGGGTGAGGGTGAAAGAAAGATTCACCTCGATGTCAAAGAAGGAGATACAGTTTCCGTTATTTCCGGTGTTTGGCAGGATACCGTGGGCGTCGTAAAACGTGTGGACGAAGGAAAACAGGTGGTTGTTATCAATGTCGATCTGTTCGGCCGCGAGACACCTGTAGAAATCGGCTTTGCCGATGTAAAGAAGGTATAAAAGGGAATATCCTTTTATATAGAGCAAGATGTTTGTCGGAAATCGGTTTTCCGACAGTGGGAGCTGTCTTATAAAAGACGGCGCCAAACCACAGTATAGGAGGTAGCCAAAATGGCAAAGAAAGTAACTGGTTATATCAAATTACAGATTCCTGCCGGCAAAGCAACACCGGCACCGCCGGTTGGTCCTGCACTTGGACAGCACGGTGTAAACATTGTTGAATTCACAAAGCAGTTCAACGCAAAGACAGCAGATCAGGGTGATTTAATCATCCCCGTTGTCATCACAGTATACGCAGACAGATCTTTCAGTTTTATTACCAAGACTCCGCCTGCTGCAGTTCTTCTTAAGAAAGCATGCAACTTAAAGTCCGCATCCGGTAAGCCGAACAAGGAAAAGGTTGCAAAGATTTCCAAGGCGAAGATTCGTGAGATTGCCGAGATTAAAATGCCGGATTTAAATGCTGCCAGCATTGAAGCCGCAATGAGCATGATCGAAGGTACCGCCCGCAGTATGGGTATCGTAGTAGAAGACTAAGCAGATAAGTGGGAGCCCGAGAGGCATTCGACCACAAGGAGGTAATTGAAATGAAACATGGTAAGAAATATAACGAAGCTGCGAAGCAGGTAGACAGAAGCGTTCTTTACGATCCCGCTGAAGCAGTTGCATTGGT
>CADCOL010000268.1 GCA_902803015.1 uncultured Lachnospiraceae bacterium
CGAGTATCATCTGTTTTATCAGCATAACCCCTATGCGCCCAAATGGGACCGCATGCACTGGGGACATGCCGTGTCAAAAGATTTGTATCATTGGAAGCATCTGCCGATAGCAATTTACCCGGACAAAGAAGGGGAAATCTATTCCGGCAGTTGCTTTTTTGATGCTTTAAATGTGAGTGGGCTGGGGACGAAAGAGAAACCGCCGCTTCTTGCATTTTACACATCGCACCATCCGGAAACGAAGCGGGAAGAGCAGTGCCTGGCGTACAGTTTGGATGGAAGAACGTTTGTGAAGTATGCGGAGAATCCGCTGATTCCCGGAAGGGAATATACACCGGCAAGGGATCCGCAAGTGTTTAAGAACCCTGTGCGCGACGGATATGTGATGTGCATCACAACGGAGAAAGAAATTGAATTCTATGTTTCCGATAATCTGCTTGACTGGAGGAGAAGCGGATGTTTCTCGGAAGCACGCAATGCCGCAGCGGAAGCAGAAGCAGGTGCATCCCTGCGTGTGCCTGAAGAAATATACGAGTGTCCCTGCATGACCTTCTACGAAACGGAAGAAGGCCTGAAAGCCGTATTGATGATCAGTACCATCACATGCGCGGGGGCAAGATATGCGCGCGAAGTGCGCTATTTTGTAGGACGTTTTAACGGATACTGCTTTGTGCAGGAAGAGTTTGCAAACGAGGATTTGCTCGTGGATTACGGGCCGGATTTTTATGCGGCGACCGTGTTCTCGAATGTCGATAAACCGATTATGCTGGCGTGGCTCGGAAACTCCGATTATGTCGCGGATGTTCCGACTGACAGGGAAGGATTTCGCGGTGTTCTGACATTACCGCGTGAACTTTCGCTTGTGAAGACCGCAGCGGGATATCGGCTGAAGTCGCGTGTTCTCCCGCATGCAGAGGTGGATGTTTCCCGTGTATGCTTCGGGATGCCGGAAGGAAGCAGGATTTGTATATCCTGTGATACTCTTTTGGAAAAGACCCAAAGTACAGGAGTGGATACGAAGACAGCGGGTGCAGAGGGTAATACCGGAGAAATCACAATATCCGCAACGGAAAAAGAATACATCATCGACCGAAGCAAAGCAGGGAATACGTCCTTTAATCCAAGGTTTGAAGCGCTTGGCGTGATTCGTATTCCGCGAAACAGCGCTTTGGCAAATACGCAAAAAAACGGTGCCTCCGAAACGGAAGCACCGGATTGGAAAGTCTTAATTGACGGATGTGTCATGGAAGTGATTGCAGACGCCGGTTTGACGTGCGCGACACTCTACATATTCCCGTCTTCGCGTTCCCACTCTCTGGTGTAGGCAACGGCTTTTTTCCACTTCTTTAATTTGCGCTGTTGTTCCTCAAACGAAATCTGGGGAACGAATCTGCGCCCGATTGTGATGTTCTTAATCACGTCTTCTTTGTTTTCCCAATAACCGACTGCAAGACCCGCAAGATAAGCTGCGCCGGCAGCAGTAGTTTCAACGCATACCGGACGGCGTACTTCGGTCTGAATAATGTCTGCCTGAATCTGCATCAGCAGATTATTGGCGCACGCTCCGCCGTCTACGTTGAGAGAGGAAAGGCGCATGCCTGCGTCCGCTTCCATGGCGGTTAATACGTCGTAGGTCTGGTAAGCCAGGGATTCGAGAGTTGCTCGAATGATGTGATACTTATTGACGCCTCTCGATAAGCCGACAATGGCGCCTCTTGCGTACGGATCCCAGTAGGGTGCTCCGAGACCGGTAAATGCAGGTACGACATAGCATCCGCCGGTATCCGGAACTTTTTTTGCGAAGAATTCGGAGTCGCCTGCGGAGTCGATGAATTTTAACTGGTCACGAAGCCATTGAATGGCAGAACCCGCAACGAAAACGGAACCTTCCAGTGCATAGGTGACTTTGCCGTCGATGCCCCATGCAATCGTGGTTACCAGCCCTTGTTTGGAGAAGACCGGTTTGTCGCCGGTATTCATGAGAAGGAAGCATCCGGTTCCGTAGGTATTCTTTGCCTGTCCGGGTTTGAAACAGGTCTGGCCGAAGAGGGCGGCCTGCTGATCGCCCGCGGCTCCCGCGATACGGATTTCACCGCCGAACAAATCGGCTGCGGTATTTCCGTAAACCTGACTCGAAGGAACTACTTCGGGAAGCATGGAAGCGGGGATTTCAAGTTCGTTCAGAATTTCCTCGTCCCATTTTAACTCCGTGATATTAAAAAGCATCGTACGGGATGCATTGGAATAGTCTGTGATATGAACCTTTCCGCCGGTCAGTTTCCAGATTAACCACGTTTCGACCGTGCCGAAGAGGAGTTTGCCTTCCTCGGCTTTACGCATTGCACCGGGAACGTTTTGGAGTAACCAGCGGATTTTGGTTGCGGAAAAGTAAGGGTCGATGACCAGACCGGTTTTGGCGCGGTAAGTATCTTCCAAACCCTTCGCAATCAGGCTTTCGCAAAAATCAGCGGTCCTGCGGTCCTGCCAGACAATGGCATGGTAGATCGGCTCGCCGGTTTCCTTATCCCAGACGATTGTGGTTTCGCGCTGGTTTGTGATGCCGATGGCGGC
>CADCOL010000269.1 GCA_902803015.1 uncultured Lachnospiraceae bacterium
CCGCAACACGGATCTTGTTATAAATATTATTGAGAATACCGAAATCGGTAAAGCAGCCAAAGAGCTGGTGGATGATGCGGTAAAAGTATACGACAAGTTTAAAGATGTATTCGGAGTCTAGTTGAAGGAGTAATCCATGTTAAAGTTTTTTGCAAACAGAGGAAAAGGATCGGTAACGGTATTCGTAACGCTGATTATGATACCGACGATTTTCTTTACCGCTTTTTTGGGCGATCTGGCCAGAGTAAAACTGTATAGCAATATTGCGCTTATGACAGCGGATAACTATGGGGAAAATATTTTAACCGAGTACGACGATTTATTAAGAGAGTTGTACGGGTTCTTTTCCGTTACGCAGGATAAAGAGGCTCTTCAGGCTCTTGATACTTTAAAAAATTACTCCGCAACATCTTTCCATCCGAATGACAATACCATCAGCTACAAGTATCTTCAGGCAGTATTGGGCACGACGGAATATGACGGATTTATGCCTTATAATACTGCGGATGTGAAGCTGTCTTACGAATTCGTTGAAGATGCCAATTTAAATGACGATGAAGTATTTGCAACCCAGCTTGGCGATTTTATGCGCTTCCGTATTGCACAGCAACTTTTAATGGCAGGCGATATTACTGCTGACGGTGAAGTTGGTGGCGGTTTGCTCGAGATGCAGGAGGAAGTAAAATCTCACGAAGGTGACATGGTTGTCATTGACAAACAGCAGGAATTTGTCGAGGAACTTCAGGAGTATCTGGAACTTTTGAAGGAGTATTATGATGATTTATATCTTATAGAAGAACAGTATGAACTGTATCGTAAAGATTATGCCCTTTTACATGGAGAGGTAGTAGATAATTACGATTTCTTTATTCACGGAACGCCTTACATTGAATATTCAGAATATATGGACCCTGACAACAAAGATGCAATTGCTGCGGCGTTGGAGAAGAAGGCGAAGGGCGAAACCTTAACGGCAGAAGAACAGCATTGGTGCGATATAAGCGACCATTATAACGACAATAAGAAAGAAGTTGAAGACTTCCTGGATGATGACGGAGACTATAAGGATTCTTACAGAGCGGAATACAACAAGTTTATTGATGAAGACAATGAAGAATACAAGATTGACGATGCTGTTTGGAAAAGTCAGGAAAAAGATTTAGGCGATGACCATCATGTCAACGTCCAGAATTATAATGATCTGATTAATGATTTGAATAGCCTTGCTGCAAAAATCAAAGCCCAGGCAAAGGATGTTGTTGCGGCCAAGAATGAATTGCAGAAAGCATTGGATGCCAAAGATGAAAAAGGCGGATATAAGGTTTCTGAGGATCTTCGCACCAAAATCGGCAACGAGGTTAAGCGCGTGGAAGAAATGATTTCCGACAGCATTGTATCCAAAATCGGAGAAATGGCATCCTACCTTGAACCGAATAAGGGAGAAAATGACAGATATAGTCAGAGAATGGATTATGAAAAGAGCGCATTTGAGGCTCTGGATAAGTTGATTAAAGACGGAAAAGCAGATTCCGATACCGACCCGGGAGAAATAGATAAGATTCCCGAATATAAAACAGAAATCGAAAAAAGAGATGCTGTTGCGGCGCCCAATTTTAAGTCTGTTCTAACGGTGGCATCCTATAAAGAGCTGTATGACGTCCTTGGACAGGGATTTGATTATAAGGGCGATGTCGCAGAGATTAAGAAGGAAGGGGAACAAAAAAAGGAAGAAGGCAACAGCAAAGTTGACGAATCCGATAAAGCCCTGGAAAAACAGGATGAGGAGGATGAGAAGGCATCCAAGGGAGTCAGAGACATTCCTAAATCCTATGATTTCGGTGGAAATACCGGAGGCAGTTCCTCATCGTTAAAAGACATGATGAAAAAAGTCGGCAACCTGATTAGTAACGGTGGTTGGGGAAATGCCGGCAACGAGGCATTACTGAAACTCTATACTATTGAATATGATTTCGGAATGTTCTCCAGTCGTGTAACACAGGTTCGTAAGGAAAACAAGGAAAAGGAAAAGAATAACCCGACCGGAAACTTCGGAGACGAAGTTTTGGACAATGCAACCGGTACATCCGTTGTATCTTTAACCGGATACGAGAAGTGCAAGTCCATTAATTATATGTATGGTGCGGAATTGGAATATATAGTCAACGGTTCCAAGAGCGCCAAGTCGAATATGAATTATGTCAGAAATATCATCTGCGGTTTCCGTATGATTTTGAATTTCTGCAGTTCCTATTCCATTACGGAAATTGATACGGCAATTCATACTATCAGTCAGGCTTTAAATGCCATTCCTATCATCGGTCCGGGTTTGGCGATAGCCATGGAGATTGCTTTACGCTTTGGATTCGCGGCTGTTGAAACGGCTGCTGAATGGGCAAAACTCATGAAGGGTGAAAAAGTTCTGTTGTACAAAAAGCAATTAAAGGACTTGGATTGTGGTGAAGCGCTTCTTGGCTGGCTGGGAGTTGACATGCCGGAGAATAAAGATGACGGAATCGGATTTACCTATGAGCAATACTTAATGATAATGCTCATATTTATGACATCGTCCGAGAAAGTCTTTGCCCGAACTCAGAATTTGATAGAGCTGAATATGAATGCTGTCATTGAAGAGGTCGGGGAAAACAAGAATCTGAAAGACGATTACGCGAATGCGGCATTCAAGATGAAGAATGCACACACTGCGCTGAAATCCACCTGCAGTGTTCAGATGGACTTTGCTTTGATTCCCAGAGGATTTGCAAAAGCGTTCTTAGGCGCAAAATCCGGTAACGGAGGAGCGACCTACGAGGATTTGGAAGAATTTGAGAAGACGACATACGAGTTTGAAGTAATCAGAGGTTACTAGGGTTTATGGCATCGGAAAAGAATCCAAAACTTCATATGAAACGTAACGATTCCGGTAACCGGAGCGGTATGGTAACCGTGGAAGTTGTGATTTCCTTTACGGTATTCCTTGTTGTGGTATTTGGTGTGATTTATTTTACCAATATCTTTATTGTGCATAACAAGATTCAGTTTGCCATCAACTCGGCGGCGCATGAAATTGCGGCATATACCTATCTGTATCAGGCATTGGGCGCCAGAGATGCAGAGAAAACCATGAATAAGGATTTGGGAAAATATGCCGATAATGTGGACGATACCGTTACACAGGTTACGGATACGATGAATAAAATCTCCGGACTTTATGACAGCGGCAAATCGCTTGTTGATGATGCATCCACCGTTACGCTGGATACGGAGTACATTGCCAAAATCGAGGCAGATGCGGCGAAAGTTGAGGAAGCAGGCGGAAATGCATACGGATCAGGAAAAGAATCAGCAGCAAAGATTCAGGGATTATTTGAGGATCCCAGCGGAACCGTTGTCGGTATCATTTATATGGCCGTAGACGGAGCATCCTATTAC
>CADCOL010000270.1 GCA_902803015.1 uncultured Lachnospiraceae bacterium
TAATCATTGATTGCATCCATAACGCGGACCATGTCATCTTCATTCTCAATCACTTCGCCGATATTTAATTTTCGAAGCGCATCGATGTAACCCTGAATTATTTTCGGATCGGTCGATACATCCTGATTGTAACCACCCTCACCGCCGAGTCCGTGTCGCACTTCCACCGGAAGTATATCCCCGTCTATAATCTGAACGAAAAGCGGATCATCGAAAACGTACTCGATATCGTAATATCCGTACTGAAGCGGATAAATGACATTTGTAAAAATCTTTCCGGCAATTTCCGATTTGGGAATTGCTGCCAGGTCAAAAACGCCGTCCATCATATCCGGTGCCGGCTCTCCCTCCGGAGGAGATTTTTGCTGATCGTAATGAAAATAAATCTGATCATCCACAATCTGCACGGCGTCGGAATGATGATAATGTCCGCCCTGGCTGTATTCGGTATAGCAGAAAAGATAGCTGTAATCCGCAATCGGATATTTCTGCTTCATCTCCTGGAATGCGTTCGCAACACTGTCATTAAAATTACAGAGTTCATCTTCATCTTCGGGAAGCTTCATTCCAAGTTCTTTTTCCGCATATTCCACTTCTTCTTCCGTGGTAATCAGATAATAACAATAGTCTTCCGGCTTCTTCTCCTGACTTAAGTAACCGCAGGAAACCGTGTCCACGTAAATTCCCGGAATAAAAGCCGTCTCATCGGTTGAAACCGAAGAAGGTTCTTCCGATGTGTTTCCGGGCAAAGCACTTGTAAAAACCGGGTTGGAGCTTCCGGTGTTATTGGTGCAGGCCGTCATCACAAATGCCATAATAACCGCCACTGCCCCAAGTCCGTGATTTTTTGTTTTTTTCATTTTTTCTTCCTCGCATGATTCGTTTTTTCCGATAAGGATTTCACTTCTTAACACTCCCCATCATTTAATATACGAATCACACCGGCATGTTTTATGGCTTTTCGGAAACTTCCCTGCCCGGAAATTATCCGCTCTGCCTACCATGCGAGAAGAGAACCCTTTTCCCCGTCTTTGTCGGAAATACCAAGTATTGCCATTGCAAACGCAACCGTGCCGGTTACGGGATTATTCATAACCCTTCTTAAAAGTGCATGAATCGCTTCGCCGTCATCCGTTACTTCATCAATGAATACTCTCTGTCCTTCTTCTTCGCACGAATTAATTGCTTTTAAGAGCGCCTGTGCCAATCCGCTGTTCATATCCCGAACGGCAACTTCATGTCCCACCTTTGTCATTTCGGGATGAAGTTCACAAAGCTGACGGAAGGACTGGTTTCCTCTTATCATCTTCACGCTCTTTCCATCGTATTCCAGAATAAGCATCGGCTGTGTATTAAAATACGCTATGGCAGATGCGTTGTCTTCTTTTATAACTGCGCCGAGATTATGAAGGTTAATGGAGCTCACCTTCCGGTTGTAATCGATTTCCGCGGGGTTCTCAAATCCGATCTGGATACCCTTCTGGTATCTTTCAAAAATCGTTACCATCGGGATGGGCTTGCAGAAATAATATCCCTGAAGTTTCGTGCATCCGATTTCGCTTAAGAATTCCACCTGTTCCTCAGTCTCCACGCCTTCCGCAACCGTCTCGGAATCCAGAGTCACAGCCATTCTCATAAGCTCTGTAAGAATAACTCTCGACTCGGGTTTCTGATTGAACTGCCTCATAAAATGCATATCAAATTTAATCAGGTCAAAATGAATTTCCTGCAAAAGATCCAATGAGGAATAACCGCTTCCGAAGTCATCCATCCAGACCTTAAAACCGAGTTCCTGGAAACGCTCTATCTGCATCTTCATAAAGTCAAAATCTTCGCCGATACTGCTTTCCGTAACCTCTATGGTAAGCAAATCCCTGGAGATTCCCGCCGCATCCACGCGGTTGCAGATTTCTTCCACGATATCGCAAACCTCAAAATCCGTTCTTGATAGATTCACGGAGTTCGGAACAAGATGAAGTCCCTCCCGCTTCTGCTTTTTGAGTTTTTCCAAAATGATATCAACCATTCGCAAATCAACCTTGTAGATTAATCTGCTCTCTTCAAGAATGGGAATAAACTCCGCCGGCGAAAGTGTTCCTCTTTCGGGATCGATCCATCTGGCAAGTGCTTCTTCGTCACACACTCTTTTATTCGTGACACGTACAATGGGCTGGTAAAATGCGGTAATCCAGTTCTCGGCAATCGCACGGTCCAGATTGTCGATTACATACTGCCTTTTTACTTCAGCTTCAAGCATGGCATTGTCAAAGAAACCGAAATAGGAACAGTTGTCATCCCTGTTTGCTTTGCACGCATATTCCGCTCTGTCACACGCAATGGAGCTTTCCACAATTCCCATCGAATCCGGATAAACGCCGGCTCTGACAAAAAGAGTTTTTCCGTGGTTCGCTCTTTTCATTTCTTTGAAAACGTTATTTAACTTATCCTCAATTCCGTTTCTTTCCGTATAAACCGCAAAATGATCCTGTCCGAAACGGCTGCATCTGAATATGCCGAACTGGCTTTTCAGAATCTCCGCCATTTGTTTGATCAGTTCATCACCTTCGGAAAAACCGTATTTGATATTAAAGAATTTCATGCCGGTAAGATTTAAGAATACCACCGCACTCTGAATTCCGTTTTCATGCATAATCTTCCGGTCTTTTTCGGCAACCTTAAGGAAGGTTTTCATATTCAGAAGACCGGTCAGGTTATCCAGCTCCGATTCTTTGAATCCTGCTCTTTCCGCTTCATCCATTGTCGCAAGTTTCATATCGGTCAGGCTGCCCCAGTCAGAAATCGAACCGCCGAGATTCTCCTGATAGAAACGTCTTTTATCTTCATACATTCTTTCATCCGCGATGCGAAGTGCCATACGGACATTACGGCATTCTTTCTCGACACAGCCGCCGATGGCAAAGGAAAGATTCTCGTAATCTTTACAATACTCTTTTACTTCTTTCATCCGGGCCGTCAATTCTTCTTCGCTGATATCCAGTTTTATAACGGCAAATTCATCTCCACCGGCGCGGAAAATCTCGGTTTCGTCAAAGGCCCTGCGAAGGACTGTCGCTACATTTTTCAGCATAATGTCTCCTGCCGGGTGACCCTGTGTATCGTTGATTCTTTTCAGGCCGTTCATATCGATAAACAGAACTCCCACGGAAGAATCGACATTCTTTCCGCCTCTGCTTAATTCTTCCACATAGGCATTCATTTTGTTTCGGTTCATAACACCGGTCAGCATGTCCTTTGCACTCATGATTTTGAGTTTGTCCAGAAGCATGTAATTTCCGAGTTCCGATCCGAGAATAAA
>CADCOL010000271.1 GCA_902803015.1 uncultured Lachnospiraceae bacterium
ACATCCACCATGGGAATTCCAGATGAATCGCACAGGCCACGTTTCCGATAAAGGACGGGAAAATATAGTCCATAAACCATTTCGCACTCCAAACAAAAAAAGAAAGAGGAATCTGTATGATTTTCTCAACAGTTAGTTATAACTAACCTTAATATTTATATCATATTCCTAATCAAGAATCAAGAACATTTGATTCAAAATATGGTATTGTATAAAGACAAAGTATTGATTGATTCTCTGCTGTTTTTTGTCCCGAATACCGGGAGGTACTATATGTCTCAAATACTGGTTAGTGATTTATCTTTTTCCTACGATGGCAGCGCCGATTCGGTATTGGAAAATGTTAATTTTAATATTGATACGGATTGGAAACTCGGCCTCATCGGACGGAACGGGAAAGGTAAGACTACGCTTTTAAACCTCCTGATGGGCCGGTATGAATACAATGGAAGCATCACGTCGAACACAAAATTCGACTGTTTTCCCTATCAGACTACTCCGGAGGATTTGGAGAAAACCGCCGCGGAACTTTGTGAAAAATGGAAACCCATGGCGGAATCCTGGCAGGTTGTTATGCAGCTTGGCTTAATCGGTATGGATGCGGAATGTCTATACCGCCCTTTCAAAACCTTAAGTTTCGGGGAACGCGCACGCGTAATGCTGGCTGCTCTCTTTGCCTGCGAAAACGAATTTCTCTTAATCGACGAGCCCACCAACCATTTGGACAGAGAAGCCCGAGATTTGGTGAAAGAATTTTTGAAAAAGAAAAAAGGATTTATTCTGGTCTCCCACGACAGAGATTTGCTGGATGCCGTATGCGACCACGTGCTGGTATTAAACCGTAAAACCGTGGAAGTACAGGCCGGGAATTTTACCTCCTGGTGGGAAAACAAAGAAAAAAGCGATGCTTTTGCTCTGGCCGAGAACGAAAAACATCAAAAAGAAATTGCGAAATTAAAGGCATCCGGTGAACGAACCAGACGTTGGGCGGAAAAAAGCGAAAGTACGAAAATCGGCTTTGATCCCGTCAAGGAACCGGATCGATGCGCTTCCACCAGATCCTATATTGGGGCAAAAACCAAGAAAATGCAGGCAAGGGTAAAATCTTTCGAGAAACGTGTAGACCGTGAAATCGAGGAAAAAGAAGGTTTGCTGCAGGACATCGAAAAGGTAAAGGACTTAAAGCTGACTCCCCTCTCCTTCCATAAAGAGGTACTTATTAATGCAAACGAGCTTTCTCTTCAATATGCAGGATCTGAGACAGAACTCTTTTCAGGCATCCGCTTTCAGGTAAAACGCGGCGACCGCATGGTTCTTTCCGGCAAAAACGGATGCGGCAAATCCAGCATCATCCGTGCGATGCTGGAAAAAGCCGGTGTTGAAGGATACAATACTTCGAATCTGATTATAAAAGGGACTCTGGAAGTCCCTGCCGGCCTGACTATATCTTATGTCAGTCAGGACACTTCCTTTCTCACCGGAAGTCTCCGGAAATTTTGCGAAGAGCGTGGTTTGGATGTAAGTTTGTTTCTTGCGGTACTTCGCACCCTGGATTTCGGCAGGGAACAGTTTGTGAAAAACATGGAAGATTTTTCCGAAGGACAAAAGAAGAAAGTTCTGATTGCGGCAAGTTTGATCACTCCTGCCCACTTATACATTTGGGACGAGCCCCTGAATTATATCGACGTATTCTCCAGAATGCAGATTGAAAAACTGATTCTGGAATTCAAACCCACCATGCTTTTGGTGGAACACGATGTACGTTTTCGCGAAAAGGCAGCTACACAGATAGTGGAACTGCCCTCTTTATAACATAATCAGCAATCCGATAAACATCAACGCTCCCGCAATATTTCCTTTTGCGGGAAGTTTGGTAAAAGCCAGCGGAAGCATGAATAGCGCTGTGTTAAAAACGCACCCCCATGCCGGAATACTTGTTTTACCGCTGACGACCGTTACGAACAGGGTTACAACAAAAACCAGCAATGCCGCATAACCGACAAACATTGTAACGATGGTCTTCTTCACAAATCCATTCTGAACGTCCAGTTTCCTATCGATTTCGAATTGCATTCAAGCGTTTCTTCTTTTACAAGCGTGAATCCGTTTTTCGTATAAAAGGCCACGTTTTTCTCCGCATTTGTAGTAACGGTAAGCAGATTTCCGCCATTGGATTTAACCAAAGGGATAACAAAATCCTGTATCGCACACGATCCGAAGCCCTGCTTTTGATAATTCGGATCAACT
>CADCOL010000272.1 GCA_902803015.1 uncultured Lachnospiraceae bacterium
ACGTATTCGCGATAGGTCATTTTAAACGGGCAGCGGAAAGAAGTGTCCATGGACGGAATCCAGTATGCTCCCTGATGTGTGAAAATCAGCGGTTCATAGCAGTGGAAGTTGTAAATGATTTTATCATCATAAGGAGCCGGAAGATCCTTTAAAGCTTCGATGCTGTTGTTATAATAGCCGCCCAAAAGAATTCTGATATCCGGTGCGATGGTGCGGATTCTGCGGATGCATTCCGTGGAAATCCGGTTCCAGGTATCGGAGTATTCTTTCTTGGTTACTTCGTTGAGAATCTCAAAAGTCAGCATGTCCGCATTGTTTCCGAAACGTCTTGCGAGGGTTTCCCAAATTAAGTAGAAGTGGTTCTGATATTTTTCGTTCTCGAAGAAACCGGCCTCGTTGTGCCCGGGATCGAAAGAATAGCCCGGCGTACGGTGAAGATCCAGAACCATGTTCAGACCGTACTTGCGGCACATGTCAATTGCAAATTCGATGTATGCAAAACCGTCTTCCTTGAAAGACATATCCTTGTTTTCGAACAATTCATAGTCGATGGGCACGCGTACATGATCGTATCCGCGATTCTTTACTTCTTCAAAATCTTTCTCGACAATAAAGGTGTCATAGCGCTCTTTGGTATGGTCACACTGTGAAAGCCATCCGCCGAAATTGATTCCCTTTTCGTAACCCTCAAATTTTTTCATGGGATAATATCCTCCGTATTTTTCTTGTAAAAAACCTGCTGCATCATTTTCCTGATTATGGTGCAGCAGGTTTACGTGCATTAACATTATACCATACAATATACCGCTTTGCGATTACTGTACTTTATTTTGCGAAAGTCAGGCTTACCGGATTTCCTCCACTCTTACATTCTGGATGTAAATGGTTGCGGTGGATCCGCGCTTGCCCATGTTGAACTCGAGACGGCCGTTGTTGTCATCTTTTGCAGTCATTTCGAAATCATAGGTAAAGGTCTGTTTCTCGGTGGTTGCGGTTAACTTGGTATCCTGCAGGTAACGAATCCATCCTGCGGTAGGAGCGGATACGCAGACAACCAGATCACGTTCTTCTTCTGCCCAGCAGTCAAAGGTTACGCGGTATTTATGTCCCTTAATCATCGGAAGATCGGGCTGTACCAGCTGTACGGAGTATTCCTCGGTTCCTTCCTTCTCGGAGTAGATAATCATGGTATTGTCTTTGATCTCTGCGCTGCCTTCGCCGCCATTGAAGAGTAAGAATGTCCAATCCTTATCGTCGTCAAGGTCTTCCGCTACGGAGAAGTCGCCGTTGTTGATGTAGTTACCGGTTGCATCTGCCTGTCTGTACTGTTTCTCAGGCTTGGTAACGTTGGTGTCGTATTCGGATTTCTGATAAACACGTACGTAGTCGATTTCGAATTCCGCATTGTCAAAGTTGGTGGTGTCGTCCGGGTTGCCGGGCCAGGTTCCGCCGACTGCAAGGTTCAACTGTACGAAGAAGTTCTGGTTGAAAGGTGCGGGATAAGGCTTCTCATCTTCGCCTTCTACTGCGGTAAACCAGTCATTTACGGTTAAGTAAAGGTTTCCGTCGATATACCATCTCATTTCGCCCGGTTCCCATTCTACGGAATACTCGTGGAAGGAATCTGCGAAGGAGCCGGAATCAAGAACTACGGTTCCCTGCTGCTCTGCATGAGGTGCGCCGTAATGAACGGTTCCGTAAGCTTTCGTTACATCGCTGCCCAAAACTTCCATGATGTCGATTTCACCGCATTTCGGCCACTGTCCGTAGTAACTTTCATCGGTCGGCATCATCCAGATTGCGGGCCATAAGCCCTGTCCTTCGGGAACTTTTGCACTGACTACGACTTTACCGTACATAAAGTCTTTCTTGTTCTGGGATTTGATTTTACCGGAAGTATAGTAATCGTTTCCGTTAGCGTCCTGTGTCTTGATTGCTTTTAATACCATCTTGCCGTCACGGGTGAATACGTTCTCGGTGGAAGTGGTATACTCCTGCAACTCTTCGTTGGTCCAGCCGGGTTCGTGAGGATCGTAACTCCAGATGGATTCATCCATTGCTTTGCCGTCAAATTCGTCAGCCCATAAAAGGTTGTAGCCTTCGATTTCCGGCGTCTTGGTCTTGGATCCGGAACAGCCCGTGAAAGAAACAACGGACAGGCACATTGCGGATGCAAGGATTACGGAAAGAATCTGTTTGCTCTTTTTCATGTTGTAACCTCCCTGTTTGCATACATGTTTGTTGTGATCTCCGTCAGACGCGGAGGAATGTTCTTTCGTTTATATGTTTAGAATATCGAAAGCGTGAAAAAAGAGATATAAAAATAATGATATTTATGATAAAATAATGACATAGAAAGAAGCGCGGGAGGAGCATATGAAAAATGCAGATATAAACACGAAAAACAGCGGGTTATCGGGGAATGGCGCAAGCATCGATAAGGAGCTTGTTTACCGCGAATATGTCATGCGTGAGGAATTCGATTATCACGCACCGTTTCATCCGGAACGCGAATTCTATGAGGCGGTAAAGAGCGGGGACTTTAAACAGGTGGAGAAGACCTTAAAGGAAGACTTTTGCGCCAAAAAAGGTCTGGGCCGGTTGTCCGAAAACAAACTGCAGAGTTTCCGGTATCATTTTGTAATCACGGCGGCAATGCTTTCCAGATATTGCATTGAGGGCGGGATGGAGCACGAACGTGCCTACACGCTTTCCGACTTATATATCAACAGCGTGGACCGGTGTACGACGTTAAAACAGATTTCGGATCTGCACCGGACAATGGTGCGCGATTACACCAAAAGAATGAGCAGGATTCGGACGCAGAAGGTGTATTCGAAGCATGTCATGCGCTCGCTTCAGTATATATACGATCATCTGCATGAGAGAATCTATCTCTCCGATCTTGCGGATGCGGTCGGAATAAACGAAAACTACCTTTCAAGGATGTTTAAAAAAGAGGTGGGCATGCCGGTCAGCGAGTATATTTCAAGAAAGAAAATCGAAACGGCGAAGAACATGCTGGAATTCTCCGAGTATACCCCGGTTGAAATAGCCAGTATTCTGGCGTTTCCGAGCCAGAGTTACTTCGTCAAAGTCTTTCGTACTTACGAGGGCGTCACACCGGGGAAATTCCGCCCGGGCATTGATGCGTAAAAGCTTTGACAAGGCGGCGCGCACTTGACGTTCAGACGCCGAAACACTACAATACTGAAGGATGCAGTTATATTAAGGAATTTGGATTTGGAAATGGATATTGCTATCGCTCTTGCGGGGAATCCGAACTGCGGTAAAACGACACTTTTCAATGCCCTTACGGGTTCGAATCAGTATGTCGGAAACTGGCCGGGTGTAACCGTTGAGAAAAAAGAAGGAAAAATGAAAGGCCGGGAAGGCGTGATTATCACGGATCTTCCGGGTATTTATTCGCTTTCGCCCTATACGCCCGAAGAGGTTGTGGCGAGAAATTATCTGGTAAACGAACGTCCCGGCGCGATTCTGGATGTTGTGGACGGTACCAATATCGAAAGAAATCTTTATCTTACCACGCAGTTAATCGAACTCGGAATCCCGGTTGTCATTGCCATTAACATGATGGATGTTGTCAGAAAAGCCGGTGACCGAATCGACATTGAGAAACTTTCGAAGCAGATGCGTTGTCCGGTTATTGAAATTTCCGCGCTGAAAAACGAAGGAATTCTGGAAGCGACCGAGGCGGCCATTGAAGTGGCAAAGGAAGGCAAGAAGGTTGTTCCCAGACACATCTTTTCCGGTGCGGTGGAGCATGCGCTTGCACACATCGAAGAAGCGGTGGTTCATGATTTGCCGGATGAACAGCAGCGCTGGTATGCGATTAAAATTTTCGAACGTGACGAACGTGTATTAAAACTTCTGGATATTCCGGAGAAAACGCTTTCCCATATCGAACTGGATATTAAGGCGGCGGAAGAGGAACTCGACGATGATGCGGAAAGCATTATCGCGAATGAACGATATAATTATATTACAACTGTAGTACAAAAGTGCTATGAGAGGAAGAATAAAGACGGCATGAGTCCGTCGGATAAAATAGACCGTGTCGTAACGCACAGAATCTTCGGCTTACCGTTATTCGCACTGATTATGGGCTGTGTATATTTTCTTTCCATGGCGCCGTTTGCGCCCGGAACACTGCTTACCAACTGGGCGAACGAAGGCCTTTTCGGAGACGGCTGGACGATGTTCGGACATTTTATCCCCGGCCTTCCGGTGTTAATCGGGAATCTTCTGGACCGGGCAAATTGTGCGCTGTGGCTCAGGGGCCTCATTGTGGACGGTATTATCGCAGGTGTCGGAGCGGTGCTCGGATTCCTGCCGCAGCTTCTGGTATTGTTTTTCCTGCTGGCCTTTTTGGAGGCGTGCGGATATATGTCCAGAATTGCATTTATTCTGGACAAACTCTTCCGAAAATTCGGACTTTCGGGAAAGTCCTTTATTCCGATTCTGGTCGGAACCGGTTGCGGCGTGCCCGGTGTTATGGCATCCCGAACCATTGAGAATGAAGCAGACCGACGCATGACGGTTATGACGACAACCTTTATTCCCTGCGGAGCAAAGGTTCCGTTTATCGCAATGGTGGCAACGGCGCTGTTCGGCGGTTCCCCGCTTATTGCTGTCAGCGCATATTTTATGGGTCTTGCTGCAATCATTCTTTCCGGCCTCATGCTTAAGAAAACAAAAATGTTTGCGTCGGAGCCGTCGCCCTTTGTCATGGAACTTCCGCCGTATCATATGCCGCTTTTGTCGAATGTGCTCCGCTCCATGTGGGAGAGAGGCTGGTCCTTCGTAAAGAAGGCGGGAACGATTATTCTTCTTTCGACGGTCATGGTCTGGTTTCTTTCCAATTTCGGATTCGTGAACGGGACTTTCCGCATGCTTGCCGAAGAAGAAATCGGGGCATCGATTATGGCAATTATCGGCGGTGCCGTGGCATGGATTTTCGCACCGCTCGGATGGGGCGACTGGAAAGCTGCGGTTGCATCGATTACGGGCCTTTTGGGAAAAGAGAATATCGTCGGAACAATGGGCGTTCTTTACGGTGGCGGCGATGCATCGAAGTATGAAGCGATTGCGGCGGCTTACACTCCGTTAATCGGCTATTCCTTCCTTGCATTCAATCTTCTTTGTGCCCCCTGTTTCGGCGCCATCGGAGCAATTCGCAGAGAAATGAATTCCGCAAAGTGGACATGGTTTGCAATCGGATGGCAGACCGGTTTTGCTTATGTGGTTGCAATGATGATTTATCAGTTCGGAAGTATTTTTACGGGCAATGCCAATCCGGTCGGAATTGTGATTTCTTCCCTGTTCCTTCTCGGAATGCTCTATATGCTGTTTGTTAAAAAAGTTAAGAAACCTGTTGCGTAAAGATAGTTTGTGAAAAAGAAAGGATTGTCGGAATGGAAAAACAGGATAAAATGAAAAAATCGTACGGCTGGTATGCTTTTGCACTTGCGATTGTGGGGATTGCCGTAACGGCAATGCAGTATCTGAATTCCAGAATTATCGCACCGAATGTTTTTCATATTGATACGACGAACAGTTCATGGTTTTCTTTTGCGAACATCATCCTTACGTTGTATATCATCGCATTCCCGATTCTGATTCTTACAACGAGAAAAATGGAAACCGAGAAACCGGAAAAACACACGTTAAGCCTTGGCCGTTTTCTTTTGTGCATCCCGCTGATGGCAGGTTTGATCGGAGTAGGGGCAATCGTCGGAATCGCATTGAATACCGCGCTGACATATCCGTTCGGTGTTCCGATTGATTCAAACAATCAGATTTCGATTATCATGATGAATTCCAACCCGGCGTGGAGAATCATTACGGCCGGAATTCTGGCACCGATTGTGGAAGAGCTGATGTTCCGTAAATTTTTAATCGACCGGACCTATCGTTACGGCGAATGGGTGGCACTTTTGACATCCGGTTTAATGTTTGGTCTCTACCACGGTAATTTCGCCCAGTTTTTCTTCACGGGAATGATCGGCGCATTCTTTGCATTCATTTATATTCGTACCGGACAAATCTGGTATACCATTGTGCTGCATTCGATTCTGAATCTGTCCACCAGCGTAATTACAATGAGCCTGATGAAACCGTATCTTTCGGTCGATCTGGCAAAGGTGAACGAGTATTCCAATATCAGCACGCAAATCCTGGAAAACGGAAGTGATCCGGCATTGGAGCAGAGGATGATGGATCTTGCCATGGAAATCTTCCCGAAACTGATTCCTTTCATGCTCTGGCTCGGATTCCTCGGACTTTTGGCTTTGGCCGGAATCATTCTCTGGATTATCTTATTGTCGTTTAAGAAATTCAATTTAAAGAAGACGTCCATGTATGTGGAGAACGGAACACGTTATGCCTGGGGAAATGCAGGAATGATACTTTTCTTTTCCTACTGCATGATGGATTTTATCCTCAACTACATAACAATCGTTTTAAATGCCAGGAGCTAGAAAAGCATGAGAATGAAACAGGTTCGTAAGTATATAGCTGTTGCAATGATGCTGCTTTTATGTACGGCATCGTTTGCGGGTTGTAAAAAAGGGAAAAATAAAGAAGCTGAGTCGGAGAGTGTTCCGGTAGTTACTTTCGAAACCGGTATGTTTGCAAGTGAAACGGCTTCGGAGGAAGTTTCCGAAACGCCGGAAGAAAAGCATACCACGATTGAGGGAGTGCGCCAGATTTCATTTTACCGCAGAAATCCGTCCACGAAGGTTCGCGAAAAGAAGACTGAGTTTACGGCGCCGTGGGTGCGGGGAACGGATATTTCGAGCTTTGAAGTGTTTGCCTGTGAAGACAGCGAAATCACGTTTAAGACCGCATATTTTGACGATGCGTTCTGGGAGAAGTGGAATGCATTTGAGGGAAAAGATAATTGTAAAATCGGCTACAGCGTGGACTTTGATTTAAAGAGCGGAGAGCATATTCACAAGGTCTTGCTGAAAGCCGGGGATGAGCTGGAATACAGACCATATCTTGAGAATTATTTATATGATGACGTGCATCAGGCAAAAGGCGCGTGGTACAGCCACCTTCTGCCGGAAGAAATGAATGAGAATACTTTGATTACATCCATTAAGTTCACGCCGGGCGAAAAGATTGATGAAGTGGGCGATGAAATCCATGCCACGGTATTCGTTTACAATTCCGAAGAGGATTTCGACGATGCCGGAGAGTATATCGGGGATGTAAGAGCCGAG
>CADCOL010000273.1 GCA_902803015.1 uncultured Lachnospiraceae bacterium
CAGATCTGCGATTTTTTTGTGTAATAATGTAAGAGAGCATTCTATGTGCAAATCGAATTATGATATAATATGTTAAATGCATATACTGAATTGTTAACAATTCATCGGCCGGTTTGGGGAAATTGTCCGATGTAACGCAGAAATGGAGGGTTGCGTATGTTAGAGAATGTTCAGTTTCTGACGAGACCTGAAAAAGAGGAAGAGAAGGCTCTTTTGAAGGCGGAGCAGGAAAAACTCGGTGTGCTTCAGATGCAGATTAAGGAGCACAAACTCCCGGTTATCGTTCTGTTTGAAGGATGGGGGGCTTCCGGAAAAGGAACTCTCATCGGTGAAGTCATTCACAATATCGATCCCAGATTCTTTAAGGTTGCGACATTAAAGATGCCGACTGAAGAGGAACGCAGATATCCGTTCCTTTACCGTTATTTTGAAAAGATTCCCGAAGCGGGCAAATTCCGTTTCCTGGATTCCGGCTGGATGGATGAAGTTACCAAGGGTGTACTGCAGGGTGATTTGGACGAGAAGGCTTACAAGAGCCGCATCGAGAGCATCCGCAGATTCGAGCGTTCCTTAAGTGATAACGGATATCTGGTACTGAAATTCTTCATGCAGATTTCCGAAAAAGAACAGAAAAAGCGTCTGGATGAATTGGAGGATTCCAAAGATACCAATTGGAGAGTATCCAAATACGACCGCTGGCAGAATAAGCATTATGACGAGTGCGTGGAAGTATTTGAAAAATACTTTGAGGACAGTTACAATCCGGCCTCTCCCTGGTATATTATTGATGCCAAGTCCAAGAAATGGGCGGAGCTTCAGATTCTGCAGACCATGAATCAGGCGATTGAAACCGCATTGCAGAATTCTGCGTTATCCGTTCCGATTCCGCAGAATACATTCCCGCTTGCACCCAGTGTGAAACTGAGCGAGATTCCCCTGGAAGGCAAGGAACTGACCGACGAGGAATACCGCGAGAAACTGGAATCCTTACAAAAGGAACTCAGGGAACTTCACAATCGCCTTTATCGTAAGAAGATTCCGGTAATCATTGCCTACGAAGGATGGGATGCCGCAGGTAAGGGCGGAAACATCAAACGCGTGACTGAAAGTCTGGATCCGAGAGGGTTTGAAGTGCACCCGATTGCGAGTCCCGAGCCGCATGAAAAGGCAAGACATTTCCTGTGGAGATTCTGGACGAAGATGCCAAGAACCGGACATATCGCCATCTTCGATCGTACCTGGTACGGAAGAGTCATGGTGGAGCGCCTGGAAGGTTTCTGTTCCGAAAACGACTGGAAGCGCGCATATAACGAAATCAACGAGTTTGAGAAAGAGTTAAACGACTGGGGCGCCATCATCATCAAGTTCTGGGTTCAGATTGACAAGGATACCCAGCTTGCACGATTTACCGACCGTCAGAATACGCCGGAGAAACAGTGGAAGATTACGGATGAGGACTGGAGAAACCGTGAAAAATGGGATCTTTACGAAGATGCCGTAAATGAAATGATTGCCAAGACATCCACGGTATATGCTCCCTGGCATGTACTCGAAAGCGTGGACAAGAAATATGCCAGAATCAAGGCTTTGTCCATTGTTGTGGAGGAATTAAAGAAGCGTTTGAACTGAGTTTGCAGCCGCACCCCGAACGGGGTGCGGTTTTTTTGTGCCTTTTTGGAATTTATGATTTTTTTAAAGTTCATTTTAGGTTCGCTCTGTACAATGACCTCAGAAAGTGAGGAAAAGCATATGAGTTATCAGGATACTTTTAAAAGATACGAAATCAAATATCTCTTGAATGCTTCACAAAAAAGAGAGCTGATGAAAACAATTGAAAAACACATGGTGCTCGATCAGTACGGAAGAACCACCATTCAGAATATATATTACGATACACCGGACTGGCAGCTGATTCGGACGTCTTTGGAAAAGCCGGTCTATAAAGAAAAGTTAAGACTTCGAAGCTACGGAACGGCAAATGCGGCGAAAACGGTTTTTATCGAGATTAAGAAGAAGTTCGACGGAGTGGTCTATAAAAGAAGAACTTCCGCAACAGAGAAGGAAGCCATCGCCTACTTGAACAGAGGTATCAAACTGGCCGGACACGAAGATCAGATCTCCAGAGAAATCGATTATTTCCGAAATTTCTATAAAGGATTGAAACCGGCCATGTTTATCAGCTATGAACGTGAAGCGTTTTATGGAAAAGCAGATCCGGAATTCAGACTCACACTGGATGAGAATATTCTCTGGAGAGAAGAAGACCTAACACTCCGAAAGGAAGCATACGGGACCGCGGTTCTGTTTCCGGGAGAGTGTCTGATGGAAGTAAAAGTGGCGGCGGCAATGCCGACGTGGTTAACAAAAGAACTGACAAGACTGGGGATTTTCCCGACATCCTTTTCCAAATACGGAAGAGCATATGAAATGAAACTGTCGGATGAACAGACAAGGAAAGAAAGGAGGGCGTAAGGATGAGCGAATTATTTCAGGGAGTTTTCGAAAGTACGGCAACAACATTGCAACTGGGAGATTTTCTCGCATGTATGGGTGTATCCCTTGCAATCGGTGCCTTCCTGGCATTCCTTTATACGATAAAAAATGAATACACCAAGAGCTTCATCCTTACGATGGGCTTAATTCCGGCAGTGGTATGCGTGGTCATTATGATGGTAAACGGAAATGTCGGAGCCGGAATTGCGGTAGCGGGTGCATTCAGTCTGGTAAGATTCAGATCCGCGCCGGGAAGCGCAAAAGAAATATGCGCGATTTTCTCCGCAATGGGCGTCGGACTGATGACCGGTATGGGATATCTCGGATACGCGGCAGTCTTTGCAATCGTTTTGGGTGCTGCGATGGTGATATTCAATGTGGTTTTCTCCGGAGAAAAGGAAAAAGCGGTTTTAAACAAAACGCTTCATATCACCATTCCCGAGAATCTGGAATACGAGAATGTCTTTGACGATCTTTTGGACGGATATACCGCAAAGCATCAGTTGACGAATGTAAAAACGACAAATATGGGAAGCCTTTACAAACTGACTTATGAGGTAACCATGAAGCAGACCGGCAAGGAAAAAGAGTTTATGGATCAGATTCGCTGCAGGAACGGAAATCTGGAGGTTTCGTTATCGAAACAGGAAAGAAGCAATTATTCGGAATTATAAAAGGAGACACGGCTATGATAAAGAGAGAATATTTCAAAAAAGGAATGGCAATTGCGGGATTTATCGCACTTACATCCAGCGTTCTCGTGTTATCGGGATGCAAGGGAACCACATTCGCTTCGGTATTTCAGGAGTTTGCATCACAGACGGTTGCTTCGGAAGAAGTAAGCGAGGAAGCAAGCGAAGAAGCGGGTGAGGATACCGAAAACTACGGGCAGAACGATGCACAGGGAAACGAAATGTTTTCCGACAGGGATTTAAGCGGGGACTATACGGAGTCCGAATGTACCGTGATTACTCTTAACGGCAGCAGTGCAGGCATATCCGGTGACGGAGCGACCGTAAGTGACGGGACCGTTACGATAACGGAAGCCGGCAGTTATATTCTTCGCGGCAGCTTTGAAGGAATGATTATGGTAGATGCGCCGGATGATGCAAAGGTTCAGATTATTCTGGACGGTGTGGAAATTACCAATGCTTCAAGTGCGGCAATTTATGTAAAAGAAGCGGATAAGGTGTTCTTAACACTGGCGAAGGGCAGCGAGAATGTCCTTACCAATACCGGCGATTTTGTTGCAATCGATGAAAATGATATCGACGGAACCGTATTTGCAAAAACGGATCTTACCGTAAACGGTTCGGGCAGTCTTAACGTAAGTTCCGAAAAAGGACACGGAATCGTATCCAAGGATGACTTAAAGGTCACTGGCGGAACCGTTACAATCAAAGCCGCCAAGGACGGACTTTCCGGCAAGGACAGTGTAAGGATTGCAGACGGCACCATAAAAATCGATGCCAAGGAAGGCATTGAGGGAACCATGGTCTTAATCAACGGCGGAGCAATCACCATCGATGCTTCCGACGACGGCATTAATGCAGCCGCCAAATCCGACAAGTACGACACTCCTTATGTGGAAATCAACGGCGGACATCTGATTATTACTATGGCAAGCGGAGATACCGACGGAATCGATTCCAACGGCGATATCTATATCAACGGCGGTACCGTGGAAGTGAATGCGCAGTCCCCGTTTGATTACGACGGAAAAGCCGAGCATAACGGCGGCACCATTATTGTAAACGGTGAGGAAACCGAAGAAATCACGAACCAGTTCGGCGGAAACGGCCCCGGAGGATTCGGCGGTTTCGGAGGTCCCGGAGGCAAGGGAGGAAAACCGGACGGCGACGGAGAAATACCGGAAGGTTTTGAGCCGGGAGATGCACCGGGAGGGTTTGACCCTGCGAATGTTCCGGAAGGATTTGACCATGACAAGCGTCCGGAAGGCGGAGAAAAGAAAGAGCGTCCGAACGGTGAAGGAAAGAAGGATAAAAAGCAGGAAAACGAGCAGAATAATTGAAAAAAGAGCCGTTTTGTGGGAAAATAGTATTCGGGGTTTTATACTCCGAATACTTTTCTTTATCGGCAAAATATAAGGACGAGAGGAAGAGCGGATGAAACTTTTACTTGCAGAAGATGAAGTGGAATTAAACCAGGCCCTGGCCGCGGTTTTAAAACATAATAATTACTCCGTGGATTGTGTATATGACGGAGAGGAAGCGCTGGATTATCTGGAAATGTCGGAGTACGACGGTGTCATTCTCGATATTATGATGCCAAAGAAGAACGGTCTTGAAGTACTTCGTACAATCCGGGCAAAGAAGAATCAGGTACCGGTTCTTCTGCTTACCGCAAAGTCGCAGATTGATGACAAGGTGGAAGGGCTGGATGCAGGCGCAGATGATTATCTGTCGAAACCTTTTGTGATGAAGGAACTTCTGGCCAGAGTACGCGCAATTACCAGACGCCAGGCGGAAATGACGGACAATACCGTGCAGTTTGGGAATGTCAGCTTAAACCGTACCCTGTTTGAGGTCAGTGTCGGCAAGGAAAGCATAAGACTGGCAAACAAGGATTTTCAAATGCTTGAAATGCTGATGGTAAATCCCGGGCAGGTAATCTCGACGGATCGTTTTATGGAAAAAATCTGGGGATATGATTCCGATACCGAGATTAATGTGGTGTGGGTTTATATTTCGAACCTTCGAAAGAAACTGGCATCGCTCGGCGCAGATGTCGAGATTAAGGCGGTCAGAAACCAGGGATACTCTTTAACCAGAAAGAATAATACATGATTCATAAACTGAGAAGAAAATTCATACTTGTTGCGATGCTGTCCATGTTTATTGTGCTTGCCGTAATTGTCGGAACACTGAACGTGGCTAACTTCGTTTCCGTGACCTCAAGTGCGGACAAGCTTCTTGGCATGCTTGTGGAAAACGGCGGTCAGTTCCCGGATGTCTTTATGGGACGGCCCGTGGATTTCGGGGACGTGAACAATCCCGGGTTTGGCGATATGCGTCCGGGAAGGGACGAAATGCCGGATGATTGGAAACAGACGGACGGCGGCGAACGTCCGGAACTTCCTCCGGGAGAGCCGAACGGAAGAAATCGTGAAGAAAAATGGCAGGATTCTTCTTTCTCAAATGAAACGCCTTACGAGACCAGATTCTTCAGTGTGGAATACAAACCGCTTGAGGGAGATCAGTATACCGCATATACCGGGCGAATTGCGGCGGTATCCGAAAATGACGCAGTGGAATATGCAAAGAATGTAATCCGAAAGACACAAAAAACATCAAAGAAGAAAGGCTACTACGGAAATTACCGTTATGCACTCTCTTCCGACGAAAACGGCGGAAGACTGGTCGTATTTCTGGATGTGACGAAGGAGATGAACAATTTTCACAAGGTTCTTCGTTACAGCATTATTCTGTCGTTTGTCGGACTCTTTGCCGTATTTATACTGGTATGGTTTTTCTCCAAAAAGGTATTCAGACCGGTGGAGGAAAGTGACCGTAAACAGAAGCGTTTTATCACGGATGCCAGTCATGAACTGAAAACGCCGCTTACCATTATCTCCGCAAATGTGGAAGTTTTGGAGATGGAATCCGAAGAGAACGAATGGAGCAAAAGCATCAAGCACCAGGTAGATCGCATGACCGGGCTTGTGGAGCAGATGGTGACATTATCGAGACTGGACGAAAGCAGTGAACTCGAGATGAGCGATTTTTCCTTAAGCGACGCGGTCAGGGAAACGGCGGAAGCTTATGCGGCGGTTGCGGAGCGAAACAGTCAGGAACTTGTGATTGACGTAAGGGAAGGAATTGCTTTCCGTGGGGACGAACGAAAGATTCGACAGATGGTCGGGCTGTTGGTAGAAAACGCGACCAAGTACGCGACTGCACCGGACGGACATGGAGAAAAGACCGCGGAAAAAGAATCCGGCGGAGCCGTAATTAAAGTTCGTCTTTCGGCGAAGGGCAAGAAAAATAAAATCACGGTTTGGAATACCGTAAGCGGAATGGAAGCGGGAAATAAAGACCAGTTTTTTGAACGGTTTTACCGGCCGGACGAATCCAGAAATTCAAAAAAGGGCGGCTCGGGAATCGGTTTATCGATTGTAAAATCCATTGCGGAGGCGCATAAAGGGAAAGTAAGTGCGTCGAGTGCGGACGGCAAATCCATACAGTTTGATGTAGTAATATAGAGAATTGCACCGAGGTGCAAAAAGCATGTTTGAAAGGGGAATCATCATGGCAAAACGTAAGAAGGCAGACTGGAACCTTCGAAAATTCAGAAAGAGCAATACCTGGATTACGCTCGTCTTTTTTGTAATTGCCGCAATTCTGGCATGCGTGTTTGTTTCGCTCTTTGTCAGCGCGTTTCTCTCCTATGTTGTGGATAACAAGATGACAAGTGAATATAACACCATTCAACAAATGGCGATTATTTACGAAAATGCGGAAGAACAGGGATATCCCGAATCCAAGTCCATTATCGACACCAAGGAAAGAGATTTCTTCATTAAGGACAAAGACGGGAACATCATCTTTCAGAAGGGTGAGAATACCTGCAGTGACATAAGCGGAACCCTTTCGCTTACCGATTTTTCCAGAGGAGTTAAAATTTATCTGGATACCGAATCCAATGGTTTTATTCTGGAAAAAGACGGAAAAGACGGAGATTTGGAAATCGATCCGGCGGAACTCTTTAAATGGATGCTGAAAAAGAATGAAAGTTATACTCAGCTGACGCAGGATAATTCTTCCAAAATGCTGGCCCTTCCGTTCTGGTTCTGTATCGAAGTCAAAGGCGGGCAGGAACAGTTATTCGGAAAGGCATATTTCCAGGCGGATTTAAGAGACGGTATTTTCATGGCGATTTTTGCGGTTGCCATCGGGTTACAGATTTTTACCATTTTTGTTTTGATGCTTGTCAATATTATCAGTGCAGCGACCAGCCAGCGTAAAATGACGCATATCTTCTTTCTGGATCCGGTAACCAGGGACCATAACTGGATGTATTTCCTTGTTCGCGGCGAGCATCTTCTTCGCCACGGCAAGAGTCGCAAATCGAATTATGCGGTGTTGGATCTGGTCTTTGTCAAATATCGTAATTACTGCGTCTGCCACTCTGTCGAGGAAGGCGAAAAACTGCTTCGTAACGTGAATGCAATCGTGAATAAGCAGCTTAACAAAAAAGAAATCTGTTCGCATTACGCATCCGCAAACTTTGCGCTTCTAAAGCAGTACAAGACGGAAGAGGAGTTAAAGCGGTGGATTGAGAATCTCCTTACGACCTTGCAGGGAATGGATCCGAATCATCATTTTGCATTCCATATCGGTGCGGAACTTTTGCCGGTTTCCGTGGATGCAAACGGTAAGATTCAACGCCGGAAAAATGTAGACCTTGAGAAGGAATACAATAATGCCTGTGCGGCAAGAACGACACTCGAAGAAAGCGATGATTCCGGATACGCATTCTTAAACGAGCAATTGATTGAGGAACAGAAGTGGATTGATGTGGTTCATGAGGAGCAGCAAAAGGCACTTGAGAATGAAGAATTCGTAGTATATTATCAGCCGAAATATGATCCGAGAACGAAGGTTTTAAAGGGCGCAGAGGCTCTGCTTCGCTGGGATTCGCCGAGACACGGGTTTAAGAGTCCCGGTGCGGTGATTCCGATTTTCGAAAAGAACGGTTTCATCGTCAACATCGATCATTACATGATTACGCATGTGGCGCGAGACCAGAAAAAATGGCTGGATGCGGGATATAAGTGTGTGCCGATTTCGGTGAATATTTCACGTGCGCATTTTATCGAACCCGATCTTGCGGAGCAGATTCGCGACATGGTCGATGCAGTAGGAACACCGCACGAACTTTTGGAACTGGAAGTTACCGAGAGCGCATTCTTCGATGATAAGAAGGCGCTGGTTACAACGATTCAAAGACTGCAAAGTTACGGATTCATGGTTTCCATGGACGACTTCGGATCGGGCTATTCCTCTCTGAATTCCTTAAAGGACATGCCGCTTAATATCCTGAAACTGGATGCCGGCTTCTTCAGCGGGGATCTTGAAAACGAACGCGGTGAGATTGTTGTTTCCGAGGCGATTCGTCTGGCAAAGAGCCTGCATATGGAAACCGTTGCGGAAGGTGTGGAATTAAAGGAACAGGTGGATTTCCTGGCACGTCAGGGCTGTGATATGATTCAGGGCTACTATTTTGCAAGACCGATGCCGCCCGAGGATTACGAAACCAGAATGCGCACAGGTGTGGCGCCTGAGGTAGAGGAGCCCGTGGAGGAAATCGCGCAGGCGGAAGAGCAGCCTGCACAGGCAGTAGGAGAAATAAATGACCCTGATTGACAGAAGAAAGCTTACAGGTATTCTGATGATGGTGTTTGCGGTGCTTTGCATCGCGGCAGTGTTTTATATCGGAATGCGGTATTTTAAAAATCGTCGAATGAGCATTCCGTTAAATGTATCGCAGGAAACGATGCATGTGGGTGGTCTTACGAATACCTACACTCTTTATTTCCTTGCGGATTCGCATATTACCTTAACGGATGAACGTGATACGGATGCAGTCCGCAATAAGGAAACCATGCGTAACGGAAACTTCAGTTTTAACGGAATCCTCGGGTATCGTTACTTCGACGCCATGATTGCCGATGCGAAGAAAGAAGAGGCCGATATGGTAATCTTAGGCGGCGACATCATCGATTCTGCCATGCTTGCATCCGTTGAGCATGTGGAG
>CADCOL010000274.1 GCA_902803015.1 uncultured Lachnospiraceae bacterium
CGAACCAGTTCTACTTCGCTGTCGTCAAGCTTCTTTGCGGCACTTTTATAGGCATAGCCTTTCTCCTGGAGAAATGCCAGTACCTCTTTGCTTTGTACATTTAATTCTTTTGCAATTTCGCTTACGTTCATCTATCGTCCTCCACTGATGTTACTTTCTTTATGATGCCCTTCGCAAATCCCTCGTCGAGAATCGCTACGGCCGCGCGTTCTTCTTTTCCGATTGCATGCCCGAGATCTTCTTTCGTGCCGTATTCGTAAATCGGAACTTTATAATACTTACACATGTCCGTGTAATTCTTTTTGGAACCGTCGCTTGCGTCACGTGCCAGAATCACTGCATAAACCTTTCCGGCTTTGACACTCGTTTCGACCTGGAATTCGCCGCTTTTGCATTTGCCCGCCTTGGCCGATAAACCAAGCAGCGATAAAATAGCGTCATTTTTCAATATTCTTAAACTCCGTTTTCAGTGCATCATATACTTCTTTGGAAATTGCCGTGGAAAATGATTTTTCCAGTCCGTGACCTTTTACGGCTTTCTCCAGACAATCCTCGTTATTGCAAAGGTAAGCACCTCTGCCGTTCTTCTTTCCGGTAGCATCCACGCTGAAATCTCCTTCGGGAGAACGCACGATGCGGATCATTTCTTTTTTATTTTTCATTTCGCCGCAACCGACGCATTTTCTTAAAGGAATTTTCTTATCCATTACACTACCTTCCGGTTATTATTCTTCGTTGGAAGTTTCTTCGGGATTCTCTTCGTAAGCAACATCTTCTGCTGCGTATTCTCCTTCGTAATTACCTTCGTAATTTCCTTCGGGATATTCGCCTTCAGCGTACTCACCGTTCTCATCGTAATACTGACCTTCTTCGTAATACTCTTCGGAATCGTCAAGGTAGTCTTCATAACGGAATCCGACAGCATCCTTCGCCTGAGTCTCGGACTTGATGTCAATCTTGTATCCGGTCAGTTTTGCGGCAAGACGCGCATTCTGGCCTTCCTTACCGATGGCAAGGGAAAGCTGATAATCGGGAACAACTACTTTTGCGGTCTTTTCATCCGGATCTGCAAATACCGCAACAATCTGTGCGGGAGAAAGTGCATTCTGGATTAAGTTACCGGGGTTGTCGTCCCAGTTGATGATATCGATTTTTTCTCCGCCGAGTTCGTCTACGATGGAGTTAACACGCATACCGTTTACACCAACGCATGCACCGACGGGGTCAACGTTGGGATTATGGGAATAAACCGCCATCTTGGTACGGCTGCCGGGCTCACGGGCAATGCTCATGATTTCCACGGTACCGTCCTTGATTTCGCTGACTTCTTCTTCGAAAAGTCTCTTTACAAAATCGGGATGTGTACGGCTTACAAGAATACGGGGTCCCTTGGAAGTGGATTTTACCTCCAATACATAAACCTTGATTCTGTCGGAAGGACGGAAATGCTCGCCCTTCACCATCTCGGACTCGTTGAGGATTGCATCTGCCTTACCTAAGTTAATGCTTAAGTTCTTCTGGAAGTAATGCTGAACCACGCCGGTCACGATATCTTTTTCTTTCGCATGGAACTGATTGTAAATTACGTTTCTTTCCTCTTCGCGAATCTTCTGCAAAATAACGTTCTTTGCGTTCTGGGTTGCGATACGTCCGAGTTCCTTGGACTTGATTTCTACCTGAATGGTATCGCCGACTTTTGCCTTCTTTGCGATTTTCTTCGCATCGTCAAGCGTGATGAAGAGCATCGGATCTTCAACTTCTTCCGCGGTCTCCACAACAGTCTTCTCCGCATATACCTTAAAATCGCCGGTCTCACGGTCCATCTCAACCTTTACGTTCTCCGCCTTGCCGAAGTGGTTTCTGCATGCGGTTAAAAGAGAATTCTCGATAGCGTCAAACAAAACATCCTTGCTGATGCCTTTTTCTCTTTCCAAAATGCTTAATGATTCAATCAGTTCCTTATTCATTTTCCTATGTCCTCCTTATGAACATTTGTATACTGTGTAAAGTTGCTTCTTCTAAAAATCAAGCGTCAGGCTGATCTTCGCGATATCATCTTTGCTAAATGTGCGCTCTGAATCGCCCTCGCGAATTGTTATGCTCTTATCGTCAAAGCTTTCCAGGATTCCGACGAATTCCTTGCACTTCTCAACCGGCTTGAAAAGTTTGACTTCCACTTCCATTCCGATGGACTGCTGCAGGTGCCGGTCCTTCTTTAACGTTCTTCCGAGTCCCGGTGAAGAAACCTCCAGAATATACGCCTCCGGAATAAAATCCATCTCGTCGAGTACATCGGATAAGCGTCTGCTGACTGCCTCGCAGTCGTCAATGGTCACGCCGCCTTCTTTGTCGATGAACGCTCTTAAGTAGTAATCCGAAGCCTCTCTCACAAATTCCACATCGTAAATCGATACACCGCATTCTTCGGCAATCGGCTTCAGGAGTTCTTCGGTACGTTCTTCATAATCTCTGAATCTGCTCATGCTCCTCCTTACATAAAAGAAGTGGGCTCTTTGAAAGCCCACTCATCATTTACCATATTACATTACGTAAAATAGCATACTATAAGAAGAAAGTCAACAGCAACTCATAAAATTGCATCGTTTCTTGCGAAGAATACCTTGCAAGGATTCCCGATTTGTTTTATTATTTGAACGTACCTTTTGAGAATCCCAAACGGATTTGACGGGATCGTAGCTCAGTTGGGAGAGCGCTGCGTTCGCAACGCAGAGGTCATGGGTTCGAATCCCACCGGTTCCACTATTTCTTATACTTCTCCAAAAAGGTCGCAAGTTCGATCGGCTTCGCGTAAAGATAACCCTGGAAGCTTTCCACCGGGTATTGCTGCAGAATATCGCGCATTCCCGTGGTTTCCACGCCTTCCACGCAGACACTTGCATCAAATGCTGATGCAAACGCGGTAAAGTGACGAATCAGTTCTTTATCCCTGTCATCCTCTTCAATCGCACTGACGAAAGTCCGGTCAATCTTGATAATATCAAAATCCAGCTGTCTCAAAAGTCCGATGGCTGCAAATCCCGTACCGAAATCATCCAGTGCAACGCGGATTCCCATACCGCGAAGTCTTACAATAACATTGTTCAGCAAATCCATGTCGAGGAGTCTGCATCGCTCGGTAATTTCCAGGCACAGGTGTTCTTCCGGATAATCATGCTTCTTTATAATTTCCTCCACACGGTCCACAAAGTCGGGTTTTTCAAGCTGTGTATAAGAAAGGTTTATGTGAATTATGAAATCCGGATGCGTCTTCCTGATTTCTTTGGCATCCTCAACCGCTTTATTGATAATCCAATATCCTAAAGTCGGGAACTGTGCATCCACTTCCAGCATCGGAATAAAATCATTCGGCGAAACCACACCGTAATCATCATTTTTCCAACGAAGCAGAGCTTCCGCGCCGATCAGTTCCTCCGTATGCGCATTAACGACAGGCTGATACAGAAGATAAAATCCTTCAAAATCATGCGGGATCGACGAACGGATGACATGGAGTCTCTCCACTCTCTGACGCTTCTGATAATTCAAATCATTATCAAACTCGACCATATCACCGCGACGTTTTCTCTTGGACTCGTCATATGCGGATTCCAGACATGCATAAATGGTCTGATAATCGGTATCGAATGTGTTTAAATGAATCACGCTGCCGCAGAATTCAAGCAGAACGCATTTATCTCCGACATAAAATTCCCCGCGGAAGATATTGCGGAATTTTTCATATTCCACCATAATCTGGCGCGAATTCAACGTATGGGAAATGACCGCAAACTTCGTGCCGTCAAGACGATATACAACGCCGTTATTACCGACAACATCCAGCATTCTTCTCGAAGCTTTCTGCAGAACCTGATTGCCGAACTGATAGCCGTACATTTCGTTGATTTCGGAGAATTTGCTGATTCCGACCATACAGATATGCATCTCCTGCGAACGGCTGATGGCGATTCGTAAATCCTCAAAGAATCCGTATGCATTTCGAAGTCCGGTCAGTGTATCGATATTTCCGTATATGCCGTGAGAGCGGATGGATCCGACAAAATAATCCGGATTGCCGTCGGAATCCTTTAATACAAAACCTTTACAGGTACAAACTTCATATTCGCCGGTAACTTTCAGGGCACGATACTGCATATCATGATTTCCGGAGTTTCCGGAAAAAATATCCGCAATGCCGATATGATAAACCGCTCTGTCTTCCTTATGCACACGCTCTTCCCAGATATCTCCGGCACGATACATGTATTCACCCGGCAGACCGAACGTATCAACCGCTGTCTTTGACCAGCGGGAATAGTCGAATTTCATATCGCAGACATAAACATAGTTGCCTTCCGAAACGGTGGCAAATGCCTTAAACATCGAATCGAGCATTCTTTTTCTTCGTTCCGTAATCAGAACAATGTCCTCGTGATTTTGCGCATAGGTCTCTTTCAGGATTTGCTGCTCTTTTAAATCCTTCTTGTTCGTATACATCAGTTCATCGGCACGATTGAATACCGCGCTGATGATTTTATCCTCGGCAACCCGGAACTCGCTCATACCGGTTGCAAGAATGCAGCCCTCTCCGAGATTGATGTTCGCAAGCACCAGGTTACGGATTTCGTTGAGCAGATCGTCGCGATTTAAGTAATCGTTTCCGCGAAGAATTACGGCAAACTCATCTCCGCCGACGCGGAATACGGGGCTGTGCGCAAATACGTTGCAGATCATACGGCTCGCGGCACGAATATACTCGTCGCCCGCTTTATGGCCCTTGGTATCGTTCACGTTTTTCAGATCGTTGATATCGCAAACCACGATGGCAAAATCATCGCAGATTCCGTTCTCGATTTCCTTCTGGATTACCGTCTCAAGCTCGTGGTAAGCCATTTTATTCTTTGTGCCGGTCAGCGCATCGCGTCTTGCCAGCTCTTTCGCACGGTTCAGTTCATACAGACGTTCCCGGTCTCTTTGCTGATACTCGGCATCGATATTCATTACTCCGAGGATAAAATAGTCGTCCCCCTCTTTGCCCGCTTCTTCGTCAATGTGAATCAGGCGGAGTGCATGATAAACAGGCTTGCCGTCCATCACCAGACGGTATTCGATCTGCTGCATTTTACCGTTTTTCAGTTCCGCAAGGATTTTATCCTTGGTCAGATCGTTTAAGAAAATATGCAGATCCTCTTCGTAAACAACTTTCTTGGCGTCGCGTACGATGTTTTTGAAGAAATCCTCGCCCTTCGGCTCAATTTTAAGCGAACAAAAATCAGGATCCACAGAGAACCAGAAATACTCGTTGGTTACGGCATCCACATAATAGACGCTGGTATAATCCACCAGCAGCGCCTGCGCTATTCTTTTGATAATCTCATTTGAAGAATCCATATTTTATATCATACCACTTATTAAGAAAGAATGCATTATAACAAATCAAATCTCACTCAAATTAGGGGTTGCTTTTTTAAAATGCTTATGGTATTTTTATAAATGCTGTATGGCTCGTTGGTCAAGCGGTTAAGACGCTGCCCTCTCACGGCAGAATCAGCGGTTCGATTCCGCTACGAGCTGCA
>CADCOL010000275.1 GCA_902803015.1 uncultured Lachnospiraceae bacterium
GAAAGAGGTTAAGGAAGTAAAGCGTGCACGTCTTACCGAGTACGCTGCAGCAAGACCCTCCGCTCAGTATCATGACAAGGCTACCGAAGGCACCAATCAGTGGAGCGTTAAGGTTGACATCGCACTTCCCTGCGCAACCCAGAACGAGCTTAACCTGGATGATGCAAAGGCACTTGTTGCAAACGGCGTAATCGCTGTTTGCGAAGGTGCAAACATGCCTACCACTTTGGAAGCTACCCAGTACTTCCAGCAGAACAAAGTTTACTTCGTTCCCGGTAAGGCTGCTAACGCAGGCGGCGTAGCAACGAGCGCACTTGAGATGAGCCAGAACTCCGAGAGACTTTCCTGGACCTTCGAAGAGGTTGATGCAAAGCTGAAAGGAATCATGGTTAACATTTTCCACAACTTAGACGATGCTGCAAAGAAGTACGGCAAAGAAGGCGACTACGTAGCAGGCGCAAACATTGCAGGCTTCTTAAAGGTTGCAGATGCCATGAAGGCACAGGGTATTGTCTAGTTTGAAATTTCGGATATGAAATGTACTAAAACCTGAAATAACGTCATGAAGACGAACACCCGTCGGAGGGTTTCCGGGCAGGCGCGGATATGTGCCTGCAGGATACGCCGGCGGGTTTTCTTTATGTACGGGTATACAAGGTAAACATCTATCCGTTTTGAGAATAATATGTTAAAATATATCTTGGATTTTTGGGTGGAAAATGCATCTTTGAAGGCTGCCCGGAGTTCGAATTCTATTTCGAAGAAAGAAGAACGGTATAGTGAAAAAAGAGTATATGATGGGTAACCGCGCAATCGCGTTAGGTGCTATTGCAGCGGGTGTCAATGTAGCGTGCGGATATCCCGGCACGCCTTCCTCGGAAATTATCGATAATATTGCCAAAGAGAATCGGGACAAAGCCATTCACGTGGAATGGTCGATTAACGAAAAGGCAGCCATGGAAGTGGCAGCAGGTGCTTCCTATGCGGGCGCAAGATGTCTGATTACCATGAAGATGATGGGCTTAAATGTTGCGTCCGATGCGCTGATGAGTCTTGCATACGTGGGTGTGGAAGGCGGCGTTGTTGTGGTTTCGGCGGACGATCCCGGTCCGATTTCCTCGCAGACCGAGCAGGATACGAGACTGTTTTCAAAGTACTGCCGTATTCCGGTTTTCGACCCGTGCAGCGTGGAAGAAGCATACCAAATGGTGCAGGATGCGTTTGAGTATTCGGAAAAATACAAAACCCCCGTGCTTCTTCGTCCCACTACCAGAATCGACCATGCATATGCATCCGTCGAGTATGACGAAAGTGCTAAGCCGAAGGAATTTGCGGGATTTACCAGGAATTCGAACCGCTTTGTGATTTTCCCGAGATTATCGAGAGCCAATCATGAAATGATTGAGAAACGGAATCCCGAAATCGGGGACGAATTCTCGAAGTACAAATATAACCGCATCATCGGCGGAAATGATGTAAAGAAAGCCGTAGTGGCCGGCGGTGTCAGCTTTGCGTATGCCATGGAATACATGCAGGGACGTAAAGATTCCAAACTGATTTGTGTGGCAACCCCCCATCCGCTTCCGGAGAAGTTTTTGCTTCAGGCCCTGGAAGGCGTGGAAGAAGTACTGGTTGTGGAGGAACTCTTCCCTTACCTTGAAGAAGAGTTAATCCGGCTTGCCGGAAAGCATCATTTGTCCGTTAAGGTATTCGGAAAGCATACCGGGCATTCCCCGCTTGCGGGTGAGAATACCGCGGAAGGTGTGGCGGAAGAAATCGGAACGTTCCTCGGCGATTTTACCATCGAAGAGGAACGCATGAAGGATACCGTGGAGCAGATTAAGGATAAACTTCTGGGCGGTGCGGAAAATGCGGTATTAAAGCCTGCCGTTCCCGCAAGACCTCCCGTTCTTTGCGCGGGATGTCCGCACAGGGCAAGTTTTTATGCGGTGAAGAAGGCCATGAAGGGAAAGAAAGCCAATTTCTCCGGAGATATCGGCTGCTACACCCTTGGAAATGCGATGCCTCTTGATATGGTGGATACCTGCCTTTGCATGGGTGCGGGCATTACCATGGCACAGGGTCTTTACTGGACGGATCCCGAAACCGTGAACTTTGCGTTCATCGGCGATTCCACGTTCTTTGCATCCGGTATGACCGGTATTGCCAATGCGATTTATAACGAAGCGGACATTACGGTCTGCATTCTGGATAACTCCACCACCGCCATGACCGGACATCAGCCCCATCCGGGAACCGGTCGCAATATGATGGGCGATGTGGTGGATAAAATCAGCATTGAGGGAATTTTAAAGGGTATGGGTCTTAAGAAGGTTCTTACCGTAAATCCCCTGAATCTGGAAGAAACGGTAAAAGCGGTTAGCGAATGCGCCGGAGAAAAGGGCGTAAAGGCAATTATTATGAAATCGCCCTGCGTTGCCATCGTAAAGCCGACCGAAAAAGCACATGTAACGGATTCCTGCATCGGCTGCACAAACTGTATCCGTGAAATCGGATGTCCGGCACTTTCCGTACAGGACGGAAAAGTGGTAATCGATGCTTTGTCCTGTATCGGTTGCAATTTATGCGCACAGGTCTGCCCTGTGGGCGCCATCGAAAAGGAGGTGCGGTAAAATGTCTTACAATATCTTACTTTGCGGTGTCGGCGGACAGGGAACGGTTCTGGCAAGCAAGCTTCTTGCGGCTGCTGCCGAGCTTTCCGGCGTTCGGGTCATCAGTGCGGAAACCATCGGTATGGCACAAAGAGGAGGTCCGGTTACCAGCCATGTACGAATGGGAGAGGATGCGTATGCACCCTTAATTCCGAAAAAAAGCGCGGACTTAATCATTGCATTTGAGCCTGCGGAGGCCGTAAGAAATCTGGATTATTTAAAAAAGGGCGGGGCAATGATAGTTAACTCGAACTGCATCAAGCCGGTTACCGAGTCCCTGCATCCGACCGGATATGACGGAAGCGCCATGACGGAGTATTTGCAAAAGACCGTAAAGCGTCTGGTTGTGGTAAACGCCGAGGATTTGTGCAAGGATCTCGGCAGTGCGAAATTTTTCAA
>CADCOL010000276.1 GCA_902803015.1 uncultured Lachnospiraceae bacterium
ATTCTGCTCGGCGATGATGTCCGAATCAGTCAGGTGGTTACCAACCTTTTAACAAATGCGGTGAAGTATACCGAGAAAGGTTCGATTCTTTTGAAGATTACAAATCTCGGTAAGAAGCAGAACATGGCATATCTTCGTTTCTCCGTCAAGGATACCGGTATCGGAATCCGCAAGGAGGATATCGATAAGCTGGCTATTTCGTTTGAACGCGTGGATGAACAGAGAAACCGTCATATTGAGGGAACCGGACTCGGAATCTCCATCGTAACGAAACTGCTTGAGATGATGGACAGCAGACTTGAAATTGAGAGCGAGTACGGAGTCGGATCGGAATTCTATTTTGACCTGCCGATTGAGGTGGTGGATGAAACGCCGATCGGAAGTTACAATCATTCCCCTGCCGGTGCAAAAAGCGCCGGAAAGAAGTCGGGCAGCCGGGTTACGCTGCGTGCGCCGAAAGCAAAAATCCTGCTTACGGATGATAATGACATGAACCGCAAGGTGGCGGCGAATCTTTTGAAACTCTTTGGTATTACACCGGTGATGTGCCGCTCGGGACGCGAGACCATCACGCATATGGAAGAAGGAAAATATGACATTCTTTTCCTCGACCATATGATGCCGGATATGGACGGTATTGAGACACTGAGAATTCTGAAAGAACGCGGACTGACTGCGGATACGAAAGTGCTTGCCCTTACCGCGAATGCCGTGGTTGGTGCGAAGGAACAGTATCTTGAAGCAGGCTTTGATGATTATCTTTCGAAGCCGATTCAAATTCCGGAGCTTGAGAAGATGCTTCGCAAGTATCTGCCGGAGAGCCTGACGGAGAGTGTGGAAGAAGAGGAGAATCCGCAGAGTTCGGATGGGGCGATTCTCGTGGATGTGGAAAAGAGAGAGGCAGAAAAGAAGCGTCAGACAAGGGAAGAAGAGGACGCAGAAAACCGGGACGACGCGGCAGGCACAGGCGATGACGGTGTGCTTGGCAGATTCCGCGAAATCGGTCTCGATGTGGAAGAGGCGCTGACGTATTGTGCCGGCGATGAAGATTTGTATGTGGACGTCATTCATGACTATGCGGACGGTGCTGCCGAAAAAATCGACAGCCTGAACGGATTCTTAAAAGACAATAATTTAAAGGATTACAAGATTCTCATTCATTCCGTCAAGAGTTCGTCGAAAACCATCGGAGCAATGGAACTTTTCGAAAAGGCAAGAGAACTCGAGATGGCAGCAGCGGACGAAAACCGGGAGTATATTGATGCAAATCATGAGGCGGTCATGGAGGAGTATCGAGAACTGGCAGAGAAGATTCTGTAAACGGGGGATAAGAAACTACAGTTTTGTATGCTTAAACAGGGCAAGGGGGTAGCATATGGAAATCAGGGAAGCGCAGGAAAAGTTAAATCAGTTTACCGGGAATATAGGAAAGGTCATCATCGGAAAAGAGGATGTCATTAAGAACATTACCATCTGCTTGGTTGCGGGCGGACATGTTCTTTTGGAGGATGTTCCGGGAACCGGTAAAACGATGCTTGCAAAGAGCATTGCCAAATCGCTGGCGGCCGAGTGCTCAAGAATTCAGTTTACGCCGGATTTACTGCCTGCCGATATTACGGGTTTAAATGTATATAACCGTGCGAAGGAAGAATTCACGTTTATTCCGGGACCCGTTATGACAAATGTTTTGCTTGCAGATGAGATTAACCGTGCGACACCGAGAACGCAGTCCGCGCTCCTGGAAGCGATGCAGGAAGAACAGGTAACCGTTGACGGCGAGACCAGAAAACTGAACGACCCTTTCTTTGTAATTGCGACGCAGAATCCTGTGGAGACCGCAGGAACGTTTCCTTTACCGGAAGCGGAACTGGACCGTTTCATGATGGAACTGACCATCGGGCATTTGAGTGTGGAGGAAGAGATTGCGCTTTTAAACCGATTTGAAAAGGATGAGCCGATTGAGTCGCTTCAAAGTGTAATGACCAAAGAGGAGCTGGCGGAAATCCGCGGACTTCTGGATGCGGTAAGCATTCATCCGGATCTGGTAAAATACATCGCAACGTTAAGCAACGCAACCAGAGAGGATGCGGGAATCTACATGGGAGTAAGTCCCAGAGGTTCGCTGTTCTTACTGAAGGCTGCCAAAGCATCCGCGCTTTTGAACGGCCGCGATTACGTGATTCCCGATGATATCAAGAAACTGATTCTGCCGGTTTGCCTGCACAGAATTCTTTTCGTAAACCGCAAAGACAGATCCTCGAGAGAAGAGTATTTAGCAAGTATTGTGAACAACATAGAGATGCCGAGTGAGAACTTTGTGACACAATAAAGAGGGCAATGCATGAGGCTTGCAATCGTACTGTTGATCGGGGCATTATTCTTCTTTCTGCAGCATCTTCTCTACAAAAAGAACTGGTATAAAGGCCTCGACGTCAATCTTGATTTTGAAAAGCATACGGTCCGGGAAGGAGACCAAAACACGTTAATTGAAGTGGTCAGAAATGACAAGTTTCTGCCTCTTCCTGTTGTTTTGCTGAAATTCTCCATCACCCGGTCCTTTTTGTTTCCACGCGAGACGAATGCAGCGGTGACGGACCAATACTATCGCAAAGAATATTTTTCCTTAAAACCGTATCAGTCGGTTACCAGAAAGTATACATTCACCGCGTCCAGGCGTGGCGAATATACGGTCTCTTCCGTGGATGTCATCGGAAAGGACTACTTCTTTACCAACTCCGTTTTCGCGGGCTTAAAGAAGTTCTTTTCCGTATTGGTATTGCCCGGCAGAATCAAGGACGGTGACGTCCCGAAGGATATTCTTCAGCTGAGCGGCGATATCGTCAGCCGTGTAAAATCCCTGCCCGACCCGTTCGAATTTCGCGCCATTCGAGAATATCAGCCCTACGATCCCGTGCATCACATTAACTGGAAGGCAACGGCAAAGAGCGATTACCTGATGGTGAATACTTTCCATACAACACATAAGCGCAATGTGGTGCTGCTTTTGAACATGGAAGTCGGAACCGCACGAAGGGGCGAGGTGATTGCGGAAGCCGCGATTAAAATCGCATCATATCTGGCGGACTATTTTATCTCCAATCAGATTCCGACGGCGCTTTATACGAACGGAACGGATGCATCGAGTGAGGAGTTGATTGGAATCGAGGCAGGCTGCGATGTCGGACATATCCGCAACATCGATGTGGCACTTGCAAAGATCCGGGTGAAGGAAAGCTATACGCTCTTTACAAAGATTCTGGAAGAGCGGGTTACGGAGCCGGATTGCGAATACATCATTATTTCGAATTACCGCAAGGACGATCTGATTACGAAGTACGAGGAACTCTTGCACGCCGGTATGAGGCTTTCGTTTATTGTGCCGGAGTACGATTACAATTCGATTAAACCGCTCGAGGAGAACGGGCGTGATGTCGTAAAATGGGG
>CADCOL010000277.1 GCA_902803015.1 uncultured Lachnospiraceae bacterium
TACATATTTCTTAATTCTGGAATCAAACGCAGATGCCTTCTCTGACTTCATACTGAAATGTGTCAGGAAGTTGCTGTCAGGTCCCTGATCGAAGAGACCACTGACTGCAAAAAGAGCATTGCCCGATTCATACTGAAGGCCTGTGCCTGCACCAAATCCAGTATCCACCATTTCGCACGTTGCATCGGTACCGAGTTCGCGAATCGTCTGTCCGTAGTAACCCATATCCTCGCGGTCGATACCCGCTAAGAACACGCGTTCAATCTGTGAATGAATACGCTGTGACTGCATGAACTGCCAAATCTGGTTTAAAGATCTCGCCATGTCTTCGAAGTAGCCTTCCGTGCCGACTTCGTTGAAACATCTTATAGAGTTAAAATATTTAAACTCACCATCCACAAACAGGAGGTTGAATACTACATTACCGCTGGAAATCTGAAGAACGAAGGTCTTATATGCCTTCGCAAGCTTATTCTGAGCATAACCGATGATACTTCCTTCGCCGGAAATGATGCCTTTCAACTTGATTCCCATGTTAGAGAAGATATCCAAAAATTCCTTAAGCTGATCCTTCTGTGCGGATTCTGCATACAGATGGCGAAGCTTGGTTTCCTTATCGAAGCCCACAGGAATATACGCAAGCGTATTCGAGTCACCGTCACGCTGCATATCTGCAAACTCGCGGAGAACGAACTGTCTCGTCTTCTTCGGGTTCAGATTTGGAACTTCGACATTCTTGCCGGCAATTTTATTGCTGTTTACGATTAAGTAAACATCATTCTTCGGCAACTTGTGCTCTTCCCAGAAATTCTTTAAGAATCCGCCGAGAGAGTCGCTGTCCATCACGATTCCGTTAATGATGCTGCCTTCCGGAGCCATGGCGGTATAAACCGTCTTCAAGGCCCCTTTCTTGGCACGGGTACCTACGGCAACCTGAATAATCTGGCTGGATAGATAAATACTTACGCTCATTGTTTGATTCCTCTTTTATCTTATTTGTGTAGTACAAATCTCGAATTATAGTTGCGTTTACATCGATGTATCCGCGATACTCTGGTAGGAGCCGTAAATCGGCTGAATAACCGCTATCATAATGAATCCGACAACTACTGCCATGATAACAATCATTAACGGCTCTATCATTGCCACAAGCTGTTCTACGGCAATCTCCGCATCGTAGTCCATCTGATCCGCAATGGATACAAGCATGCTGTCCAGGGAACCGGTCTCTTCACCGACCGCCACGGACGATTGCAGTTTCTTTACGAATCCAGCGATATCTCCGATTCCTTCGGAGAGCGGCTTACCGGAACGAACATCTGCAATCATCTTGTCGAACTGCTTCTCTATATAAGAGTTACCAATCGTCGTTTTCGCTATCTGGATACAAGTAACAATCGGAATACCTGCGGAATACATACTTGCCAGCGTTCTTGCGAAACGCGCAGTGTAAATAACTTTGCGGAGCTTGCCGATTTTCGGCAGGTGAATTTCTACTCTGTCTACCAAAAGTTTTACCGCAGGAATCGCCATCAGAATCTTATATGCCATGAAAATAACAATACCAATGAAGATTAGGACATACCAACGGTTTGCAACAAAGTCGCTGATAGCCATCAGAATTCTCGTCGCAAGCGGTAATGTTTCCATCTGTGAAAATAGTGAATCAAACTGCGGGAGTACAAAGCCCATAATGACAATTACCACGATGACTATCAGTACCGAGAGAATCTTCGGATATGTCATGGAAGAATTGATTTTCTTCTGAAGGCGATACTCCTTCGTATAGTACTCAGCCATGTTCTTACAGGTAGAATCCAGATTACCGCCGGATTCCGCGCTTCGAATCATGTTCACAAAAAGAGTCGGGAATGTGTTTCCCTGCTCCTCCAGTGCTTCCGAAAGAGGGATACCGGAACGCACCATACGAAGTACTTCCGCATAAATCTTACGCTCGGACGGCTTGATGGATTCATCTTCTGAGATGATACCAAGCGCACGAACCAACGTAACACCTGCTGCCAAAAGCTCGCTTAAGTTGCGGGCAAAATCCCCGACACGATCGTATTTTAGTTTTTTAAAGGATGCTTTTCCTTTCGTGAGTTCTTTCGCGTCAATCAAAAGCATCTTATCCGCCTTCAGTTTGGAATGAAGTTCGGATTCGTCATTTGCTTTCATCTGCCCGGAAATGATTTTACCATTCTCATTCTGGGCTCTGTAGCGATAAGTGACTGCCATTGGTTTTCCCCTTTTATTTCCTCTTCGCCATTGCGAAGGAATTTACTTCTTTACTATCTTGGTATCTTCTTCATCAAAATGATAAACACGCATAAGATAGGTCACATCCCAGGTGATGCTGTCGCCCTCCTTACGGAATACGACATTATAATGTCCCGTGCGGTAAGTCATTCCCGTGATTTCGTGGGAGCGTGTGTTATACGATGTGATTGCATATGCACCATCCGGTTGCGTAATCTGCTCGACCTTCGCTTTCACGCCGTCCGCTATACCGTCGTAATTGTTCGGATCAAATACACTCTTTTCCTGCGCATACATCTCGATGTCAGCGACCCGAAGCGCCATTCGAATATTCTTTGCTTCCCTGAGCGCCGCCTTCGATTCGGTCCTGATTTTAAAGAAAAAGAACACACTCAGACCGATGATGATTACACCGACAATGATTAAAATGATGCGGGCGATGTTTGCGATATTGAATTTGGTAAGTGATTTGTCTGACATTTGTAGGTGCCTCACTTATTAATAATGTATTAATAAATCAAATCAATTCCAAGAATAATCCGTAGGAACGTCGTACATCTTTATAGGGCGAACGGTACGATATGTGCCGTGTTTATCGGACTTCAACGTAATTAAATCTATAACCACGTTTTTAGGATACGATACTTCCTGATA
>CADCOL010000278.1 GCA_902803015.1 uncultured Lachnospiraceae bacterium
TCTCGATACCTGGTTCCGTTTAAAAAGCGAATAGAAAATCGCAATCATTCCCGCGAGCATGTAAAGGACAATCAATACAATAAACACGTCGTGCAACGGGCCGTACACCTTATGCAAAACTCCGATTCCGTTCTGTATTTCGAATGAAACGCTCTTGTAAAACAGATGATTCGTGCTCGTTGTTAATACAAAAATATACAAAAGCGCATTCACCACCAGAATCATCGTTCGAATCATCGGTCTTACCTTGATTTCGCAAAGATTCAGAATGGAAAACGTAATAAAGAACGGCAGAATGCATCCTCCCAGATATGTGATGCTGTTTCCGAGAAGTGCCTGCTGAAGGCTCTCCGCCGAAGCACGGATAATATAGCCCAGATTGGCGATCGGAATCAACAAAAAGATAGTCGTAATGCAGACATCAAAATGTTTCTGATACCGCATTACGTACAACATCGACAAAGCCAATGAAATTAGAAATGCTATGTTGTAAAATACCATTCTTCTTCGCTACCTTCTTACGGGCTCCGGGCCCGCCTGATCAATTACAGTTTTGCTGCGTTCAAAAATGCCTTCAGCAAATCGTTGTATTCTTCGTATGCCGGAATATCCGGATAATCTTTTTTAATACTCTCCGTCGAACGGAATAAGAATCCTGCCTTGCCTGCCTGAATCATCGCAAGGTCGTTAAAGGAATCTCCCGTTGCAATCGTATCAAAACCGCAGCTCTGAAGCGCCTTTACGGTGGTCAGTTTCGATTTCTCGCAGCGCATTTTATATCCGGTAATCTCTCCGTTCGGTGCAACTTCAAGAGAATTGCAAAACAGTGTCGGCATTCCGAGCTTCACCATTAACGGCTTTGCAAACTGTTCAAATGTATCGCTGATGATAATTGTCTGCATGTTTGCGCGAAGTTCATCTAGGAACTCCTTCGCACCGGGCAGCGGATCGATGGTCGCAATCGTTGCCTGGATTTCGTTTAATCCGAGACCGTGCTCTTTTAAAATGCCCAGTCTCCAATTCATCAGTTTATTGTAGTCGGGCTCGTCTCTGGTCGTTCTTCTCAGCTCCGGAATTCCGCTTGCTTCCGAAAAAGCAATCCAAATCTCCGGTACCAAAACACCTTCCAAATCAAGACACGCAACATTCATTCCCATAACGGTTCCTCCAAGGATTTTCTTACTTTACGGCACGCTCCGATTTTGGCACATGCCAAACCAATTTATTATATCCTTTTTTTCCTTTTTTTTCAACGATTTCGGCCATTCTTTTTCTCCCGCATTCGATTGAATATAAAAAGTATTTGAATTATACTGAATACATATAAAAATTCATCTTTTGGGGGTTATATTTATGGACGATCGTTACTATGCTTCGTGGGAGCTTATGAACTCCTTCTTAATTGACGCTTTTGTCGGCTACGGCGTACCGAAAGAGGATGCCGCAATCTGTGCCGACGTACTGCTTGAATCGGACCGTCGCGGCATCGAAAGCCATGGTTGCAACCGTTTCAAACCGATCTACATCGACCGCATCAAAAAGGGCACTCTTCTGCCCGTTACCAACATCGAAATCGTAAAGGAAACACCTACAACCGTAGTTATGGATGCGCATGACGGCATGGGTATGGTGGCAAGCCATAAAATGATGGAAATGCTCATCGACAAGGCGAAAAAATACGGCATGGCAGGCGGTGCCATCCGCAACTCCACGCACTACGGAATCGCCGGTTACTGGACCACCATGGCAAGCAAAGAAGGCTTAATCGGATTAACCGGAACCAATGCAAGACCGTCGATTGCTCCGACTTTCGGCGTGGAGAATATGATGGGTACCAACCCTCTTACCTTTGCACTTCCGACCGATGAGGAGTTCCCGTTCTGCTTAGACTGCGCAACTTCCATCGTGCAGCGCGGACGAATTGAATACTATGCTAGAGAAGGCAGACCGACTCCCGCAGGAACCGTTATATCCGAAAACGGCGAAGCGATGACCGACAGTGCGGAAATTCTGAAAGCGCTCGTTGACGGTACCGCTGCCCTTGCTCCTTTGGGCGGTATCGGCGAAGAACTGGCAGGCTATAAGGGATACGGTTATGCAGCTGTTGTTGAGATTCTCTCCGCAGCGCTTGCCGGCGGCGAATTCATGAAAGCCTTAACCGGTGTTTCCGAAGACGGCAAGCCGCAGATGTATCA
>CADCOL010000279.1 GCA_902803015.1 uncultured Lachnospiraceae bacterium
ATATCATTCGGTTTATTTATTTTTTCCAGGTACATAATCTCTCCTTAAAACAACACTCATCCAAAGTGTATTTCTAAGAATTAATACTCGCGTGAAATCAGATAATCAACCAGTCCGACCAGTTCACTCTGTCCTTCATGCATGGAAGAAAGCATTCCTTCCGCCTCCTTGGACATGCGGATCTGATCTTCCTTCGCTTCTTTTAAGCCCTTGATGGTCACATAGGTTGCTTTATCGTTCTTGGCATCGGAGCCGGTCTTCTTGCCGAGTTTGTCCGCGTTTCCGATGCAGTCTAAGATATCATCCTGAATCTGGAACGATACGCCGACTAAGTAACCCACCTGTTCCATTCTTGCAATCTTCTCACGGCTTGCGCCGGCAAAAATCGCACCCATGACAAGCGGCGCCTGAATCAGGGCTGCCGTCTTCTTCTCATGTATGAAAAGAATTTCCTCAAGCTTGACATCGGGCTTGTCCTCACAAAGATAATCCACCATCTGACCTGCCAGCATGCCGTATCCGCCGGCTTTCTTTGCAAGTACGTTCATGGCTTCGATTTTCTTCGTTTTCCAAACCGGATCCATTTCCTTTACGGTTGCCTCCAGCATGGTTTCGAATGCATAATTTAACATCGCATCGCCTGCAAAAATCGCCGTCGTCTCACCGAACACTTTATGGTTGGTGGCTTTTCCCCTGCGGTAATCGTCATTGTCCACAGCGGGCAGATCGTCATGAATTAACGAATACGTATGCACCATTTCGATAGCCGCAAAGAACGGATTCAAAATATCGATTTCGTTCTCGTCACCGCCGAGTAACTTATAGCTTTCCTGCATCATAAGCGGACGGATTCGCTTTCCGCCTGCCTCAAAACTGTAATTCATGGACTCAAACAGTTTCTTCTGCATGCCTTCTTCTTTGGGAAAATACGGAAGAATCAAACGGTCCATTTCTTCTGCCATTTGCAGTACTCTTTTCTCATCCATCAGTCAAAATCCTCCGTTTTTAAATCATCGGCCAACAGTTTCACTTTCTTCTCCACACGGTCAATGCGGTCGTTGCACTGCTTTACAAGCTTCATGCCCTCGGTATATTTTGCAAATGCTTCTTCGATTCCGATATCGTCTTTCTCCATGTCGGAAAGAAGCGCGTCGAGTTTCTTGAAATCCTCTTCCAGTGTGGAATTTTCGTTCTCATTTATCACTTCGTTTTTCAATTCTTCGCTCATAATATTTCCTTTCCAAGTTCCACGGATGTTGTTTTCGCATAAACCGCACCGTCTTTGAATAAGAGCCGGATATCACGGTCCGGCTCGCAGTCCGCAGCTGACGTAATCCGTTTTCCCTCTGCATCCGACACGTAGGAATATCCGCTCTGCAGACGGTCCAGCACATTGACGCGTTTCATGCGCTCGATATAAAGCGCCATTTTATTCTTCCGGTCTTTTAAAATCGCATTCATCGCATTCGTGAAACGTTCTTCGAAATGCGCGCATTCCATGCGTTTCGCATCGACTTTTCTCTGCGGGGATGCTGCCTGTATACGAACCTGATAGGACGATGCCTTCATCCTCGCCATCCGGATTTTGCGCTCCATCACGGCCTGCAGCGAATCGCTGTAACCTGCAATCGCATCCAGCACCGGTGCAATCATCGGTACCGCAAGTTCCGCCGCCGCGGAAGGTGTTGCCGCACGAAGATCTGCAACAAAGTCCGCAATCGTATAATCCGTTTCATGACCGACTGCCGAAATCACCGGTACGGAGCAGTTAAAAATCGCCTGCGCCACAATCTCTTCGTTAAAGCCCCATAAATCTTCCATCGAGCCGCCGCCGCGTCCGACGATAATCACGTCGACGCCGTAGCGCTCTAAGGCATCGATGCCTTTTACAATGCTTCCTGCCGCTTCCGCGCCCTGCACAATCGCAGGATACAGGACCAAATCGATGTACGGATTTCTGCGTTTCGAAACCGAAATAATGTCCCTTACCGCCGCACCCGTGGGTGCCGTTACGATTCCGATGCGCTTTGCATCCTTCGGAATCGGGCGTTTCACACTCTCATCAAAGAGACCTTCTTCTTTTAAGCGTTTTTTTAATTCTTCGAATTTTTTCGCCAGATCTCCGACGTCGCCCTTCTTTGCCGCCTTGACGTAGAGCTGGTATTTGCCGTCACGCACATAGTTTTCTACGCTTCCGCGAAGCTCAACTTCCATGCCGTTTTCCAGCGTAAAATCAAGGTTTCTTTTGTACGAAGAAAACATCACGCAGCTCAACGCCGACGCCGAATCCTTTAATGTAAAATAAATATGTCCCGAAGAATGATACTTGCAATTGCTGATTTCACCGCGCACGGAAACATCCGGCAACAGATAGTCATTTCGGAACATATTAAGAATATAATTATTCAGTTGTTCTACGGAATAAACACTGCTCATTTCTTGGGTTTGGAGCCTTTTACGACAATCCGTGCATCCCCGTTTTCCTTCCAGGGCTTGGGTTTATCCTTCTTCGCCTCGGAATCTTTGTGCTTTGTCTGTGTTTCGGCACTTCTCGCCAGAACACCGTTGACAAAGGAATAGGACTCTTCCGCGCCGTATTTTTTCGCAAGTTCCACTGCCTCATTGATGGCAACGGACTCCGGAATATCGTCATCGTACTTCATCTCATAAAGCGCAAGACGAAGGATTGCCAATTCCGCTTTGCCCATACGGGATGTATTCCAGTCGATGGAATTCATATTCAGAATCTCATCGAGTTCGTCGATATGTTGTGTAATCTTCTCAAACTTTGTTTCGACATATTCCTCTTCTTCCGGATTCAGCACAAATTCCTCGAAGGATTTCATGCGTTCGTTCAAAAAGGGATAATCCTCTTTGTCGTTAAACTCAACCTGAAACAAAAGTCTGAAAATCTGCTCTCTGCAAATCTTTCTTCTCATGTTACGTTTCGCCGCCGATTATTTGTTGTCGCCGGGAAGTAAAACGCTTGCGATGTGAATGTTCACATCCATTACTTCCAGACCCATCATGGTCTCGATGGCTTCCTTTACCTTATCCTGTACTTTTCTGCTGGTCTCGGGAACATTGTATCCGTAGTCGATGCCGAGGGACATGTCCACGTAAACCTTCCTGCCTTTGATTTCTACCTTTACGCCCTTGGGAGCCTTGCGAAGTCCCATACGTCCGATGATTTCCGCGGTTTTATTCTCTGCAACGGAAATAACTCCGTCGACTTCTGCCGCTGCCAAAGCCGCAATGCAGGGTACCACATCATCCGCAACCTTAACGGAACCGATCTTTTCCATTTCTTTGTTTGCCATAATACTTGCCTCCCCTTTAAAATCTTTCTCTATTTTACCACATTTATGCATTTTGTGCATAAAATTATCAATCTTTTATTTTAACAGAAACGTTAATGTGTACATATCCGAATTCTCGCCGTACGAAATGCTTTCGGTTCCTTCCGACATGTAATCGAAAATCTTCTGTTCTTCCAGAAGGTAATACTTCATTTCCTGGAACACCGCATCCGAGGAACACTTGATGGTAACGTGCTCATCGCCGTTTTTAAACGCCTGTTTGAAAATCTGCGAAAGCACACCCGGATTAATCCGGTCAAAATACAATCCCTCGCGTACATAGTAATTGTCCACGACTTCCACGCACCTCGGAATTGGGACCACATTATCAATAATATGGCTCTTTGCAAGCTCATCGGAGGTAATGTTTAAGTAGTCGTAGTTCAGGCCCTGCGTGATGTTTGAATCCGCCGCGCCATAGGAAGAATCGCCCCAGGTCACGTCCACAAAGTAATAAGCGCTTCCGATATGTACCATGTTCCATGCATGCGGTTCTCCGCCGGTTGCAAGACCTTCCACAATCGTGGAATTGACACCGAGTTCGCGAAGCAGATACTGCATGGATTTCGCATATCCCAAACATACCGACTGATGATAAATCATAACGGAGCAGATATTCTGATTCTCCTTCGAATCCAGCACGTATTCGGTGTTGTTGATTAAATATTCGTAAGTGTATTTGACTTTGTTGTAATCCGTGGCATCTTTACGGATTCCGGCCTTAAAATTCTTCGTGTAGGTATCAATCTGACGTTTTGCAGCCGCCTCCTCATGCTCGGTCATCGTATATTTCGCGGTATATACCACTTTAACCGGCGTACTGTTCGCCGAATGCAGTACACAGGTATATCCGGAAACCGAATAAATCTCGGGATGATCGTTCATTACGCAGCGGTATGCATAATCAAGTTCCTTCTGCTCTCTCGTACAAAGCGGCACTTCCTTTAAGTGTCCCCTGGTCGCAATCAGCACTTCGGCATACAGCTG
>CADCOL010000280.1 GCA_902803015.1 uncultured Lachnospiraceae bacterium
GTTACCTCTTCGGTAGGTCCGGAACAAGAGTACTTCTTGGTACCCAAGGAAATGTATGACAAACGTCTCGACCTTCGTATGAGCGGCAGAACCTTATTCGGAGCAAAAGCACCGAAGGGTCAGGAAATGGACGATCATTACTTCGGAATCATCAAACCCCGTGTACAGGCTTACATGGAAGAGTTAAACGAAGAACTTTGGAAACTCGGAATCCTTGCAAAGACAGAACATAATGAGGTTGCTCCTTCCCAGCACGAGTTGGCACCAATTTATACAACTACAAATGTAGGTACGGATCACAACCAGCTGACGATGGAAATCATGCAAAAGATTGCATTAAAGCACGGACTTGTTTGCCTCCTTCATGAGAAACCTTTCGCAGGCGTAAACGGAAGCGGTAAGCACAATAACTGGTCCATCGCAACCGATGAAGGACAAAACCTCTTATCACCAGGTGCTACTCCTTACGAAAATGCACAATTCCTCTTATTCCTCTGTGCAGTCATTAAGGCAGTGGATGATTATCAGGATCTGTTAAGACTTTCCGTAGCAACCGCAGGAAACGATCACAGACTTGGTGCGAACGAGGCACCTCCCGCAGTCGTTTCGATGTTCCTCGGAGATGAACTTCAGGCAGTACTCGATGCAATCGAAACCGATACACCGTACGCCGGAGCAGAAAAGACAAAGATGCAACTCGGCGTTGATGTACTTCCGTTATTCAATCGCGATACAACCGATCGAAACCGTACTTCACCGTTTGCATTTACCGGTAATAAATTCGAATTCAGAATGCTTGGTTCTTCCAACAGCATCGCATGCGCAAACATCATGCTGAACTCGGCAGTAGCGGAATCCTTAAAGATTTACGCAGACCGTCTGGAAGGTGTGGATGATTTCGAAACCGCTCTTCATGAAATGATTAAGAAGACTATCAAAGATCATAAACGTATCATGTTCAACGGAAACGGTTATGACGATGCATGGATTGCAGAAGCGGAAAAGAGAGGCCTTTCCAATTACAAGACCACCGCAGACTGCATGCCTCATCTTCTGGATGAAAAGAACGTTAAGATGCTTACTTCCCACAAAGTATTTACCGAGGAAGAACTTCATTCCAGAACCGAGATTATGCTTGAGAATTATTGCAAGTCCGTAACCATCGAAGCGAATACGATGGTTCAAATGGCTAAGACACAAATCATTCCGGCGATTGAAAAATATGCTATGGACGTAGCAACCGGAGCGAATACAAAGAAGCAGTTAAATTCTTCCATCGCATGCAATTATGAAAGCAGCCTGGTAAGCAAGTTGTCCGAGTACAGCGACAAGGCATATGTACAAACCGCGGAACTGGAAAAAGTTGTAGCGGATTTGGCAGAGGCAAAGGACATCATCGAAGAATCCGCAATGATTCGCGATAATGTACTTCCGAAAATGGAAGAGCTCAGAAGCTCATGCGATGCCGCAGAAGAACTTACAGCGAAGAGTTATTGGCCGTTCCCGACCTATTCCGATTTACTGTTCGGCGTTTAAACGGGAAACCGGCACCAAACCGGTGCCGGCGGATGAAAGCATACGGCCAAGTAAATGGGGGTTACAGTACTTTTCGACTGAAAACGACAAAAGGAGATGATCAGTATGGATGCAATTGAAATTAAAACATTAATAGAAGAGACCGTATCGGGCAATGTATTTGCCGTTTGGTTTTTGGCAGGTGCGGCTCTGGTATTCTGGATGCAGGCCGGATTTGCCATGGTTGAGGCAGGATTCACCAGAGCAAAGAACACAGGAAACATCATCATGAAGAACCTGATGGATTTCTGTATCGGTACCGTAGTATTTATTCTGATAGGTTTTTCCCTCTTAATGGGAGAGGATCTTGTAGGCCTTATCGGAAAACCGGGATTTGATTTATTCACTTCCTACGCAAACTTTGATTTTTCCAGTTTTGTATTTAACCTGGTATTCTGCGCAACAACGGCAACCATCGTATCCGGTGCCATGGCAGAAAGAACGAAATTCTTATCCTATTGTATTTATTCCGCTATCATTTCTGCTTTAATCTATCCGATTGAAGCACATTGGATCTGGGGCGGCGGCTGGCTTGCAGGTTTGGGATTCCATGATTTCGCAGGTTCCTGTGCAATCCACATGGTTGGCGGTATTTCCGCATTGATTGGTGCCAAATTACTTGGACCCAGAATCGGTAAGTTCCAGAAGGATAAAGACGGTAAGGTAACGAAAGTAAATGCTTTCCCCGGACATAACATTACCATTGGTGCACTTGGTGTATTCATCCTTTGGGTGGGCTGGTACGGATTCAACGGTGCAGCTGCAACGAGCGTTCCGCAGTTGGCATCCATCTTCTTAACCACTACAATCGCTCCTTCCGTAGCAACGGTTGTATGTATGATTTTTACCTGGGTACGTTATAAGAAACCCGATGTATCGATGTGTTTGAATGCATCCCTTGCAGGTTTGGTAGCAATTACCGCAGGCTGTGACGTGACGGATGCATTCGGTTCCATCATTATCGGTGCAGTTGCAGGACTTTTGGTAGTATTCGGTGTTTGGTTCCTGGATTATGTATTACATATTGACGATCCCGTCGGTGCAGTTGCAGTTCACTGCTTAAACGGTATCTGGGGTACCATCGCAGTCGGCTTGTTTGCAACGAGCACTGCTCCCGGATATTCCATCGCAGATGCAAGCGGAGCAACCATTGAAGGTTTGTTCTACGGCGGCGGATTCAAGCTTTTGGGAATTCAGTTGTTAGGTTTCGGTTCCGTAGCGTGCTGGACCGCAGTTACCATTACCATCGCATTCTTAATCATTAAAGCGGTAATCGGACTTCGTGTTACCAGAGAAGAAGAGATTACCGGTCTGGATGCAACCGAACACGGTCTTCCTTCCGCATATGCCGGATTCGCAATGCTTCCCGAGTACGTGGAAGAAGGTGCCGAGGGTGAGACGGTTGTTACGGGTACCGCACCTGTAGACGCAGCAGTAGAAGTAAGTGTTGCAGGCGGTGCAAGCGTAGCGGCAGACAAGCCGATTGTTGTAACCGGAGATGTTCCGGCAGCGGAAGCAATTCCTGTAACAAAGATGCCGACCTTCTCAAGCGACGGACACAAGTACACCAAGGTGGAAATCATCTGCAAGGAGGCACGCTTCGAAGCTTTGAAGTCTGCCATGATGAAACTCGGTATTACCGGCATGACCGTATCCCATGTTCTTGGTTGCGGTATGCAGAAGGGTAAACCGGAATACTACAGAGGTGTTCAGATTGAAGCGAACCTGCTTCCCAAGATCCAGGTGGATATCGTGGTCAGCAAGGTTCCTGTAAGAGATGTTATCGAGACGGCAAAGAAAGTTCTTTATACCGGTCATATCGGAGACGGAAAGATCTTCGTATACGATGTTGAAAACGTAGTTAAGGTTCGTACCGGTGAAGAAGGATTCGATGCACTCCAGGATGTGGAGTAAGACTTCGATGAGACATCGGATTAACAAATGAATTAAATACAATGACGGGTCACGCTTCCGGCTCATATGCCGGAGGCGTTGCCTGATTTATAATTAACTTTTTAAATTTAGAGAAAAACGAGGAAAAAACAATGTGTTCAATCATGTGCTACTGCAAGGTCGGTGCAGATATTGATAAGTTTATGGAAGGATTCAAGGAAACCGTATCCAGAGGACCGGACCAAAGCCGCACCATTACCATTTCGGACGGAATCATGGGATTCCACCGTTTGGCAATCATGGGTCTTACTCCGGACGGTATGCAGCCGTTTGCCCTGAACGGAAACTATGTAATCTGCAACGGCGAGATATACGGTTTTGCACATTTGAAGAACGAATTAAAGAAAAAAGGATATACATTCCAAAGCGATTCGGACTGTGAGATTCTGCTTCCGCTCTATAAAGAATACGGAACGGACATGTTTGCACTTCTGGATGCGGAATATGCGTGTGTCATCTATGATGCGGAAAAAAGAGAATTTATAGCGGCTCGTGATCCGATTGGTATCAGACCGCTTTATTACGGATATGATAAGGATGGTGCAATCATTTTTGCCAGCGAAGCAAAGAACCTGGTGAAACTTTGCGATAAGGTAATGCCGTTCCCGCCCGGACATTATTACAAAGGCGGAGAGTTTATCTGCTACGATGATCTGACAAAAGTAGAAAAAATCTGCGAAGACGATTTGGAAACCGTTTGCAAAAACATTCATGACAAACTTGTGGCAGGTGTTGAGAAGAGACTGGTTGCGGATGCCAAAGTCGGATTCCTGCTTTCGGGCGGTCTGGATTCTTCCCTGGTATGTGCAATTGCCGCAAAGAAGAGCGATAAGCCGATCAGAACTTTTGCAATCGGAATGGAAACCGATGCCATTGATTTAAAATACGCGAAACAGGTAGCAGATTATATCGGCAGCGAGCATACGGAAATCTACATGACAAAAGAAGAGGTGCTTTCTTCTCTGGAAGATGTCATCAAGATGCTCGGAACATTTGATATTACGACAATTCGTGCAAGCATGGGAATGTATCTTCTTTGCAAAGCCATTCATGAACAGACCGATATCAGGGTACTTTTAACCGGTGAGATTTCCGATGAGTTGTTCGGATATAAATACACGGATTTTGCTCCTTCGCCGGAAGCATTTCAGAAAGAATCCGAAAAGAGAATTCATGAGCTTCATATGTACGATGTTTTAAGAGCGGACCGTTGTATTTCCGTAAACTCCCTGGAGGCCAGAGTTCCTTTCGGTGATTTGGATTTTGTGGAGTATGTCATGAGCATCGATCCGGCCAAGAAAGTAAATGTTTACGGAAAAGGTAAATACCTTTTAAGACATGCATTCGAAGAAGGTGATTATCTGCCGTATGATATTCTGATGAGAGAGAAGGCTGCGTTCTCCGATGCGGTCGGACATTCCATGGTGGATGATTTGAAAGAATACGCGGAAAGCTATTATACGGATGAAGAGTTTGAGACACTCCGTCAGAAATACACGCATGCACAGCCGTTTACAAAAGAGTCGCTGTTGTATCGTGAGATTTTTGAAAAATTCTATCCCGGACAGGGGGATATGATTGTGGACTTCTGGATGCCGAACAAGGAATGGGAAGGATGTAACGTAAACGATCCTTCCGCAAGAGTATTGTCAAACTATGGTGACAGCGGAAAATAAAACAGATTCATCCGACGTCGTTTATTGACAAGAGAGCAAATACGGAGTATATTTATTTACGTATTGATGAAAGACAATGGCGTCTTTAGTGGGCGAAGTGCCCGCTAAAGACGCTTTTCTTATTTTCAGAGGAAATGTTAAAGGGGTTATTCATTAAGGAGGAAAAAGCATGACCAAGTACATTTTTGTTACGGGCGGTGTTGTTTCGGGTTTAGGAAAAGGAATTACCGCAGCATCTTTAGGACGCCTTTTAAAGGCACGCGGACTGAAGGTTGCGGCGCAGAAACTCGACCCGTATATCAACGTAGATCCCGGTACCATGAGTCCGTTCCAGCACGGTGAAGTGTATGTAACGGAAGACGGTGCGGAAACCGACTTAGACCTTGGCCATTATGAAAGATTTATCGATGAGGACTTAAACAAGTACTCAAACCTCACCACCGGTAAGGTGTACTGGAATGTGTTAAACAAGGAACGCAGAGGCGAGTACCTGGGATCCACGGTGCAGGTTATTCCGCATATCACCAACGAGATTAAAGAATTCGTATACCGTGTCGGTAAGAAGACGGAAGCGGATGTTGTAATTACCGAAATCGGCGGCACCATCGGTGACATTGAATCCCAGCCGTTTATTGAAGCGGTTCGTCAGATATCGCTGGAAGTGGGACGTGAAAACAGCCTCTTTATTCACGTTACACTGGTTCCTTTCCTGCACGGATCCGATGAACACAAATCCAAACCGACACAGCATTCCGTTAAGGAATTGCAGGGAATGGGAATTAACCCGAACATTATTGTTTTGCGCTGCGATGAGCCGTTGGAGGAATCCATTTTCAAGAAGATTTCACTCTTCTGTAATGTAAAGGAAGACTGCGTCATCGAAAACATTACACTTCCGGTATTGTATGAAGCACCTCTGATGCTTGAGAAATCCAATTTCTCGTCCGTAGTATTAAGAGAGCTTGGAATCAAGGCATTGAATCCGGACTTAAAAGAGTGGACGGAAATGGTGGAACGGATTAAAAACAGCACCAAGAATGTCCGCATCGGTCTGGTCGGAAAATATGTGGAATTGCATGATGCCTATCTGTCGGTTGCGGAAGCACTTTGTCACGCCGGATACGCGCAGGATGCGCACGTGGATATCGACTGGATTGATTCCGAAGAACTTAAGGAATCCAATGTGGAAGAAAAACTCTCCGGTCTGAACGGAATCATTGTTCCGGGAGGATTCGGAAGCCGCGGAATCGAAGGAATGATTCTTTCCGCCAAATATGCCAGGGAACATCAAATCCCGTATTTCGGAATCTGCCTCGGCATGCAGATTGCAGTTATTGAATATGCGAGAAATGTTGCGGGAATTACGGATGCCAATTCGGGTGAATTCGATGAACAGTGTAAGCATAAAGTAATCGACTTTATGCCGGGACAAAGCGATGACATTGACAAGGGCGGCACGCTGCGACTCGGAGCATATCCCTGCGTGATTGCACCGGGTACCGTGATGAACAGATGCTACGAAAAAGAAGAAATCAGTGAGCGTCACCGTCACCGTTATGAATTCAATAACGATTACCGTGAGGTGCTGACAGAAGCAGGCCTTACTTTAAGCGGTCAGTCTCCTGACGGATTACTGATTGAAACCGTTGAACTTTCCGACAGACCGTTCTATGTCGGTGTTCAGTACCATCCGGAATTCAAATCCAGACCGAACAAACCGCATCCGCTTTTCAAGGGATTTATCGGGGCAGCGGTTTTGAATACGGAATCCGGCAAATGATTGAAGAAACAGTTTGAGAGGAAATACAGATGAGCATCCATGAAGAGTGCGGCGTATTCGGAATGATATCGAACAATACTACAGATGTAGGTCAGATGATCTACTATGGTTTGTATGCACTTCAACACCGCGGTCAGGAAGGATGCGGAATCGTTGTCAATCATGACGGACTTTTCTCTTCGCATAAAGACCTGGGGCTGGTAAGCGAAGTATTCGGAAAAGAGAATCTTGCAAAACTTCCGCAGGGCGAAATGGCGGTCGGCCATGTCCGTTACGGAACGACGGGAGCGAATAACCGAAGCAACTGTCAACCGATTGAAGTGAATCATCAAAAAGGCAGAATGGCGCTCGCGCACAACGGGAATCTTTCCAATGCGGCAAAACTGCGTGATGAACTGGAGCTGTCCGGAGCGATTTTTCACACGACTTCGGATACGGAGACGATTGCCTATATTATTACAAAAGAGCGCATTAAATGCGGTTCCATAGAAGATGCACTTACTAATGCAATGGATATTTTACAAGGGGCTTATTCGCTTGTTCTGATGTCGCCCCAAAAACTGATTTGTGCAAGAGACCCTCACGGATTCCGCCCTTTGTGTTTCGGAAAAACAAAGGACGGGTCCTTTGTTGTTGCGTCGGAAAGCTGTGCGATTCATGCTGTCGGCGGGGAAGTCATTCGTGATGTGGAACCCGGAGAGATTCTTGTTTTCAGCAGACAGGAAAACGGAATTAAAATGCAGTCCATCCAGCGTCACTGCTATAAAGAAGAACGCAAGATTTGTATTTTCGAATATATCTACTTTGCAAGACCGGATTCCGTGATAGACGGAATATCGGTCCACTCCGCACGTGTCAGCGCCGGAAGGGAACTTGCGAAAGAACATCCCGTGGATGCGGATATGGTAATCGGAGTACCGGATTCGGGACTCGATGCTGCAATCGGATACAGTCTGGAATCAAGAATTCCGTACGGTATCGGACTGATTAAGAATAAGTATATCGGCAGGACCTTTATTGCACCGGACCACAGACTGGATCAGGTTCGAATCAAACTTTCCGCAATAGAAGATGTGGTAAGGGATAAAAGAATTGTATTAATCGATGATTCGATTGTCAGGGGAACCACAAGCGGAAGACTGGTGAAGCTTCTTCGCGAAGCAGGAGCAAAAGAAATCCATATGAGGATTTCCGCACCACCTTTCCTTCATCCGTGTTATTATGGAACCGATATTGATTCCGAGGAGCATTTGATTGCCAATAAGCATACCGTTTCCGAAATTGCCGAACTGATCGGAGCGGATTCACTCGGATACCTTCCGGTGGAGAAACTCGGATGTCTGATGCAGGAACGCTACCCGGATTATTTCAGCGGATATTGCAGTGCATGCTTTGACGGCAAATATCCGACCGAGATTCCTACAGATACCAGAAAGGATAGATTTGAAATGCCGCTTTCTCAAAAAGAGAAAAAGTAGCGAAGAGGTTAACAGATGAAATACACGAAGAAATTAATTCTGGAAAACGGAGAAGAATACTATGGATTCGGATTCGGCGCAGATGTGGAAAAAGTCTGCGAAATCGTATTTAATACATCCATGGTGGGATATCAGGAAATTCTTTCGGATCCGTCTTATACGTATCAGGCTGTTGTCATGACATACCCGTTAATCGGTAACTACGGCATGGCAAGCGAAGACTATGAAACGGAAATTCCGACCATCGGTGCACTGATAGTAAGAGAATACAACGATGAACCTTCCAGCTTCCGAAGCAGCAAAACGCTGGAAGAGGTTATGAAAGAGTATTCCATTCCCGGAATTCAGGGAGTGGATACGAGAAAACTGAATCGCAGAATCCGCGATCTCGGTTCCATGAAAGTACTTATTACGAGTGCATCCACTCCGGTGAATGAAGGACTGGATACCCTGGCAAACAGTGCTGTTCCTTCGGATGCGGTATGCCTTGTAAGCAGGAAAAGAATTAAACTGTATTCCAAAGACAAGGAAGCAAGATTCGAAGATGAATTCCATGTGGTGGCGATTGATTGCGGAATGAAACAGAATATCGTACGCTCCATGAACCAAAGGGGAATCAATGTAATTGTGGTTCCGTGGAATACGGATTCCGAAACAATTCTTTCCTTAAATCCGGACGGAGTATTTCTTTCTAACGGACCGGGGGATCCGACGGATGTTCCGGAAGTTATTGAAACGGTTCGTCAGTTAATCGGAAAGGTTCCGATTTTTGGAATTTGCCTGGGCCATCAGATTCTCAGTCTTGCATACGGTGCAAAAACCTATAAGTTAAAATTCGGTCACCGCGGCGGAAACCATCCGGTAAAGAATCTGAAAACAAATTGCATAGAGATTACTTCGCAGAATCACTCCTATGCAGTGGAAGATGAAAGCATAAAGGATACGCCCCTTACGGTTACGCATGTAAATCTTCTGGACAATACCGTGGAAGGTGTTGAATGCGTAAAAGATTATGCATTCAGCGTACAGTATCATCCGGAGAGTGCACCGGGACCGCAGGACAGCGCATATTTGTTTGATGAGTTTATCAATAACATGAAAAATTTTCGTGAGCAGCAATAAAGGAAAGGCAAGAACATGCCAAAAAGAACAGACATTAATAAAATACTGGTAATCGGATCCGGACCCATTGTCATCGGTCAGGCGGCAGAATTTGACTATGCGGGAACGCAGGCTTGTCTGGCACTGAAGGAAGAGGGATACGAAGTTGTGCTTTGCAACTCGAACCCCGCTACCATCATGACGGATACATCCATTGCGGATAAGGTATACATGGAGCCGTTAACCCTTGAATACATTGCAAAGATTATCCGATATGAAAGACCGGATGCGATTTTACCCGGAATCGGCGGGCAGACCGGATTAAACCTTGCGATGCAGCTTGAGAAAAAAGGAATCCTGAACGAAACACGTACGGAGCTTTTGGGAACCAGAAGCGAAAGTATTGAGCGTGCGGAAGACAGGGAATTATTTAAAGAGCTTTGTGAAGAACTCGGAGAACCGGTTCTTCCGTCCGAAATTGCAGCCTCCATGGAAGAAGGCAGAAAAGCAATGGAAGACATCGGCCTTCCGGTAGTGCTTCGCCCTGCATTCACGCTTGGCGGTACCGGCGGCGGATTTGCCGAAACCGTGGAAGAGTTTGAAGAACTGATGAAGAATGCACTTTCTCTTTCGCCTGTGCATCAGGTACTGATTGAGAAAAGCATCAAAGGTTTTAAGGAAATCGAATATGAAGTAATGCGTGATAAGAACGATACCGCGATTACCATTTGTAACATGGAGAACCTGGATCCCGTGGGAATTCATACGGGAGATTCCATCGTGGTATGTCCTTCCCAGACACTGACCAACAAAGAGTATCATATGCTTCGTGACAGTGCCTTGAAGATTATCCGTGCTTTAAAGATTGAAGGCGGATGCAATGTGCAGTTTGCACTGGATCCGAACTCATTCCAATACTACCTGATTGAAGTCAATCCCCGTGTATCGAGATCGTCCGCACTGGCATCCAAGGCAAGCGGATATCCGATAGCACGTGTATCGGCAAAAATCGGTGTCGGCATGACACTGGATGAAATTCCCATTGCAAACACTCCGGCATCCTTTGAACCGGCATTGGATTATGTGGTAACAAAAATGCCGCGTTTCCCGTTTGACAAATTTGCGGATGCAAACAATTCGCTTTCCACACAGATGAAAGCAACCGGCGAAACAATGAGTATCGGAAGAACCTTTGAGGAAAGCCTCTTGAAGGGAATCCGTTCTCTTGAGATCGGATTGTATCATCTGTATCATAAAAAGTTCGACAATTGTAGTACAAATGAATTGCTGGATTATATTCACATCGGAACCGATGACCGGATTTATGCAATCGGTGAACTTTTAAGACGCGGAACTTCCATTGATGAGATTTTTGAACGTACCGCAATCGACCGTTTCTTTCTTCGTAAGTTAAAGAAGATTATTGAGATGGAAGAAGAGTTAAAAGCATATGAAATTCGCGGAAGGGAAAAGACACCGGAAACGGCGGAGCTTTTGTTCCTTGCCAAAAGAATGGGATTTGCCGATAAGGAAATCGCGAAACTCTGGAATAAAAAAGAAACGGAAATATACGAGCTTCGCAGAAAGCTTCGCATTATGCCGGTATACAAGATGATTGATACCTGTGCATCGGAGTTTGAGAGTTATATTCCCTATTTTTACTCCACGTACGAAGAAGAAAACGAATCCGTGGTTTCCGACAAAAAGAAGGTTGTCGTACTGGGCTCCGGACCGATTCGAATCGGCCAGGGCGTTGAATTCGATTATTCAACCGTACATGCGGTTAAGACGATTAAAGCAGCCGGTTACGAGGCCATCATTATCAATAATAACCCGGAGACGGTTTCCACCGATTATACCTGCTCCGACAAATTGTATTTTGAACCGCTTTGCGTGGAAGATGTTATGCATGTCATCGACCTTGAAAAACCGCTTGGCGTTATTGCAACTCTCGGAGGACAGACTGCAATCAACCTTGCCGAACCGTTGCGGGATCGCGGAGTACGCATCATCGGAACGGATTGTGATGCAATTGAAAAAGCGGAAAACAGAGATGCGTTTGAACATCTCCTGCTTCAGTTAAATATTCCGCAACCGAAGGGCCGTGCCGTAACGAGCGTGGAAGAAGGCGTGAAGGCGGCGGAAGAAATCGGATATCCCGTTCTGGTTCGTCCGTCCTTCGTTTTAGGCGGTCGCGCAATGCAGATTGTTGCAAAGAAGGAAGCGCTCCTCGAATACTTAAAGACCGCAGTGGAAATTGATGTGGATAAGCCGGTTCTGGTGGATAAATATATCCGCGGAAAAGAAGTGGAAGTGGATGCCGTCTGCGACGGAAAAGATGTATTCGTTCCCGGAATCATGGAACTCGTGGAACGTACCGGTGTTCATTCCGGTGACTCCATCAGCGTATATCCGCCGTTCAGTCTTTCCGATAAAGTAAAGAGAACCATTCTTGAATATACAAAGAAACTCGGACTCGGAATCGGAATTATCGGATTGTTCAATATCCAGTTTATCGTGGATAAAGAAGAAAACGTTTTTATCATCGAAGTGAATCCGAGATCTTCAAGAACGGTACCTTTCCTTTCAAAAGCGACGGGATTCTCCCTTGCGGATATCGCAACGCTTACCAACCTCGGTGTGGGTCTGAAGGAACAGGGAATTCTCGACCGGTGCAGGGATGAGAATGCACAGTATTTTGACAGCAGGAACACCCGGTATATCAAGATGGACGGAAGCTGGCATGCAGAGGATGAATGCGCATATTATCCGAAAGAGAAGGAACGCTATTACGTAAAAGTTCCCGCATTCTCCTTCTCAAAACTTCGCGGAATGGATGCATATCTCTCTCCCGAGATGAAGTCCACCGGTGAGGCAATCGGTTATGACAAGAAGCTTCATCGTGCGGTTTATAAGGCAATGATTGCTTCGGGATTAAAACTAAAGAATTACGGTACACTGGCAGTCAGTGTAGCGGACGAGGATAAAGAAGAAACCCTTCCTTTGGTAGAGCGTTTCTATAAGATGGGATTCAATATTGAGGCAACCACGGTAACCGGTGAATTCTTAAAAGAACACGGGATCAAGACCAGAATCCGTCACAAGCCCAGTGAGCATTCCGAGGAATTCTTAGATGATTTAAAAGCCGGATATGTAAGCTATGTGATTAACACCAGAGCCATTCTGTCAGGCAAACATTACGGAGACGGTGTTGCAATCCGTACCGTGGCGGCACAGAACAATGTTACGATGTTAACTTCCCTGGATACCGTAAGAATGCTTCTTGATGTACTCGAAGAAGTAACCATGGGAATTTCGACCATTGATGCAGAGTAAAGAGGGTATTTATATGAGATTTACAAAAATGCAGGGACTCGGAAACGATTATTTATATGTTTTCGGTGAAGTTCCGGAGAATATCGAAGAATTATCAATTAAACTTTCCAACCGTTATTTCGGACCCGGAGCGGACGGAATGATTTACATCTGCGCTTCGGACGTAGCGGATTACAAGATGCGTATTTTTAACGCGGACGGCTCCGAGGCTAAAATGTGCGGCAACGGAATCCGTTGTGTCGGCAAATACGTTTATGAAAAGGGCTATACCGATAAAAAAGAATTAAAAATCGAAACGCTTTCGGGAATTAAGACTTTATATCTGCAGGTAGAAAATGAAAGCACAGCCGTATCCCAAAGTACAAAAGGAATTGTAACAAGCGTAACCGTCGATATGGAGCAGGCAACGTTTGAGGATGAGAGGATGCTGAATGTTCGTGTCGGAGACGATACGGAAGTGGTACGTTTACTTCCTGTCAGCATGGGAAACCCGCATGCATTAATCTTTACGGAAGATGCGCAGAATGCTCCGCTTACCACGCTGGGAGCCGCGATTGAGAAACATGAAGCATTTCCGGGCGGCATCAATGTGGAATTCGTTCAGGTGATTTCTGAAACGGAACTTCGCATGCGTGTCTGGGAACGCGGAAGCGGCATCACGATGGCCTGCGGAACCGGAACCTGCGCAAGCGTTATGGCAGCAATCCGCAAAGGATACTGTAAATACAACACACCGGTAACCGTACACCTTGACGGCGGCGATCTGGTAATCGAGATAAAAGAAGACAACCGTGTATTTATGACCGGTCCCGCGGAGTTTGTTTACGAGGGTGAGACCGAAATCGAACTGCCGAAAAAAGACTGACTGAAAGAATATGCGTAAAGTAAAAGAATAACAGGAGTAACAGCCATGATTCAAATGAATACGAACTACAATAATCTGAAAGAGTCTTATCTGTTTTATAACATTGCCCAGAAGACGAAAAAATACCTGGAAGAGAATCCGGGAACGAAGCTTTATCGCATGGGAATCGGTGATGTTTCCCTTCCACTCGCGGATGCGGTTATCCTGAAGCTGCATGAGGCAGTGGATGATCAGAGTAAAAAGGACAGTTTTCACGGATACATGCCGGAATGCGGCAATCCTTCTTTGAGAGAGACCATTGCCAAATATTACGAAAGAAGAAATGTCATGCTTTCACCGGAAGAGGTTTTTGTATCGAGCGGTGCAAGCGATGAACTCGGAGATATTCTGGATTTGTTTTCCAGAGAATCCACGGCTCTGATTATGGAGCCGGCATATCCTGCTTATGTGGATGCCAATACCATGGCGGGAAGAAAGATTGTTCACCTTCCGTCCGGTGAAGAAAACGGCTTTCTTCCCGCACCGACCCAGGCTTTGGAAGCAGATCTGATTTATCTTTGCTCACCGAACAACCCGACAGGTGCCGTATTTAACAAAGACCAGTTAAAAGAGTGGGTGGATTATGCGAACGGCAGGGGCGCAATCATTCTGTTTGATGCTGCATACGAGGCATTTATTGAAGAAGATCTCCCTCACAGCATTTTCGAAATCGAAGGAGCGAGAACCTGTGCCATCGAAATCTGTTCCCTGTCCAAAACAGCGGGATTTACGGGAACCAGACTCGGTTATACGGTAATTCCGAAGGATTTGGAACGCGGCGGAATGAATGTTAACGCCATGTGGGTAAGAAACCGCACCACGAAGACCAACGGAGTATCCTATATTATCCAAAAGGGCGGTGCGGCCGTCTTTACACCGGAAGGACAGGAACAAATCCATAAAAACATTGCGATTTACAAGAATAATGCCAAGGTTCTGATGGAAGTACTTGATGAGCTGGGAATTACCTATTATGGCGGCAAGAATGCTCCGTATATCTGGATGAAATGTCCGAACGGAATGGGCAGTTGGGAATTCTTCGATCTTTTGCTTCACGAAATTCAGGTGGTCGGAACTCCGGGAGAGGGTTTTGGGGCCTGCGGAGAAGGATATTTCCGGTTCTCGACCTTCGGTGACCCCGAGGACACCAAAGTCGCGGCGGGACGCATTAAAGAATTACTGGGCAAATAGCGCAGAAATGCGCTTTTTTGCGTTTGGGAAGCAGCAAAAAATAATTGCTAGGGTCGTCGGTTTGTGCTATAATCTTCCCGAGATTTTAGCGATTTAAAGTAATAAAACTCACTCCAAAAGGAGGATATTTTATGTGCGGAATAGTCGGTTATAACGGCCCCCTTCAGGCGGCTCCCATTTTGCTTGACGGATTGTCAAAGCTTGAGTACCGCGGATACGATTCGGCAGGTCTTTCCGTAAGAAACGGAGAGAAGCCGGCGGAAATCGTAAAAGCGAAGGGAAGATTAAAAGCACTCAGCGCAAAAACAAACGGAGGCAAGGCATTAAAAGGTACCTGCGGTATCGGTCATACCCGTTGGGCAACCCACGGTGAACCCTCCGAGAATAATGCACATCCCCATCAGAGTGATGACGGGAATGTAATTGCCGTACACAACGGTATTATTGAGAACTATACGGAAATTAAAGACAAGCTTTTAAAAAAAGGCTACAAGTTCTATTCGGAAACGGATACGGAAGCCATTGTAAAGCTTGTGGATTACTATTATAAAAAATACAACATCGGCCCCGTAGACGCGCTTGCCAAAACCATGGTGCGTGTGCGCGGATCCTACGCACTCTGCGTAATGTTCAAA
>CADCOL010000281.1 GCA_902803015.1 uncultured Lachnospiraceae bacterium
ATCCTGATCACACAGAAAAACAAATTCCCCATTGCATTTATCCAATGCTACCCGGAAGTTCTTTCTCCAGCCGAGATTGGTTTCATTGCAAATAACATTCCAGTTTTCCAAACGATACTGCTTTATATATTCCCGGACCAGTTCCGGAGTCCCATCCGCAGAGCAGTCATCTACAATAACAACTTCATCGGGAACAAGTGTCTGGCATCGAACGGAATCCAATAATTCCCTGATATACTCTTTTCCGTTATATGTTGTCATCGCAATTGACGTTTTCATCTGACTCCCTTAAACCGTCTAAATCACCCGGAAATTGTCAAAGTTCTCCATGACGGAATCCCTGTTACGTTTTATTTCCGCAAAACGCAAAGCAATTGCATCTTTGACGAATGCGATTTCTTCTTGCCTTAACATCGACTCATCATCACACAGATTATTTAACTCCAACGGGTCGGGTTCCCTGTCATAAATCTCAACCGGCTTCGCCTCTGAAATGTCACAATCGAGTTTTAGTTTATAGGCCACGGTATAACGTTTCGTTCTGCCGGCAATCCATATCTCTCTTCTGGTAAGATCCGGGCAGCCGGGACCGGTATACTCGGAAATGGCAACCTCTCTTCCCCCGGGATTCCCAATCACGCTCGTTCCCTTAAACATCGGTTCTGCGGGTAAGCCTGCGATATCAAGAAGCGTCGGGAAAACGTCTGCGGATGTATACAAACCATCATAAACACCCTTTGTATCGGAAGCCATGTCTTTATCCCAGATAATCATCGGAATATGATAATTCTCATCATGGAAATTATTGGTAACCGTATCCCTTAACGGATAAAACGTATACGATGATCCGTGATCTGCGACCAAAAGAATAATCGTATCCTTGTCTTTTCCGCTTTGTTCCAAATACTCAAACAGTCTCTTTACGGAATAATCAACATATCTTAACGAAAGCTGATACATCAGATTTCCTTTGAAATCATCCCCGCACCCGTCAATCAGCGGGGAAAGATAATCGATTTCCTCTTTGATTCTTTCCTCGTCTTCTATGTCATACGAAAAGAATGCTATGTTATGATGCGGTTCTTCCACATGCAGGGATGCGTAAAACGGCTTATCCGAATCTCTTTCATCAAGAACGGAAATCAAAGTGTCAATCTGTCTTCCGGCCGAGGCTTCCAGCTGCCATTCGTCTTCAAATGACCGCTTCTTCATAAGCTTTATTCCGGATGTCAGAAGACCATAGTTTATCTCGTACCGTAAATCTTCCTTCTGTCTTGTTCTGATATATCGAAAACCATCCCGGATAAACCGGGAACCGGATACCGGATTGTTCTTCCTTCTCAGTCTTTTATTGACTCTTTCCGCACGCTTAAAGAAATCCGAATACTTATCATATACATTGTTCTTCAGGAACTCTTTGTTAACATGTCTGCCGAACTCGTAATCGTTAATCCCTGCAAGCTTATGAGACATCCCCTCTTCCAAAACCGTCAGGATGTATTCTCTTTTATTCAGGCAGTATTTCTGATACTCTTCCTGCAATGCAGTTAAACCGGTATTGTCGCTTTGCTCCGTACTCTTAAGTTTTCCGACTATTAATGCAGCATCCTTTTGAGATTCCAGATTATCGTAAAAATGCAGCCAGCAGTCGAAAACCATATCCAGACTTTTTTCAAGTATTACATGGTCGGTTTCATTCAACCGGCCTTCTTTGTATAAGTTGGCATAATAACTCAGTTTTCCGTTCCAAACGCTTTCATACAGAAAACCGCTGATATAGACGGAGTGATCTATGTACTGTTCCGTTTTCCCCGAAAGCAGGTAATATGGATAATAGAATCCGTCAGTTTCGTATCCACGTTCCTGAAAGGCTTTGAAATGATTGCCGTCCGAACCGTTAACACAGAAATAGAATCCATAATCATCCAACGTCGGCTGAGCACAGTACAAACCTTTTGTAGCCGCATCCGTATACGGGCCAAATGAGTACACATTCGGCGCGAATAAACCTTCTGCCGCCAGTTTATCCATAAAAGGGGTAGAACTCTCTTTGGTTGCGCCTGTTCCGATACAATTGCTGTAAACCGAATCGATCAGAATTGTGATTACATTTTTCATTATGATTCAGCCTGTTTATATAAATCCAAGTATCTTTTCACCATCGTCTTATAATCCACCGCTTCACGACATGAGGCCGGGTCGGCTTTGAGTTCCGGTCCATCGCCGTTAATCAATGCAGCGATTGCCTCAATATCGCCCTTCTTAACTTTTGTGCCGTAAAGCAGGGCACTTTCCGCGCTTCCCCCGGTATCATATGTAATCACCGGTGTTCCGCAGGCAATTGCCTCAAGATTTGTTGTCGGGTAATTATCCTCATATGTGGGGTTCACGTAATAATCTGCCGCCGCATATATTTCAGCCAGTTCCCCGGCAGAATCGGTTCTTTCGATTCCGATGATACCTTCCGGGAGCAATTCTTTCTGTTTGGCAGATAGTCCAACCAAAACGATGCGGAAATCTTTGTTTAACATGGTTACAAGCCTCAGGAAATCGTCCATGCCTTTTCTTTTTTCCCAAAGCGCCGCCACACCAAGAACTATCTTTTTCTCACCGATTCCCAAACGTTCTTTAGCATTTCCCGCAAGCGGTTTAAACACAGATGTATCAACACCGTTTGGAATAACGGCAACCGGATATTGCGAAAGAAACGATTCGCGAACCAGTGATGCCAGCCATTCAGATGGTGTAATAATCGTCAGATTCGGAATACCGGTCAGAATAACTTTTTTCTTAACCCAGTTTCGATTGCTGCAATCGCGAAAAGATGCCGGATATTCTTTTCTGTTCGGGCACTGCGAACAGCCGGTTTTCCATTTGGAACAGTTCGCATAATCGCAATATGCCGCATGCCCTGTAAACGCCCAACAGTCATGAAGCGTCCAGACAATCCTTTTTTTGCATGTTCTGAGATAATCAAACAGCACTTCAATGTTGATGTAATATCCGTGAAGATTATGCAGATGGATTACATCGGGATTATATGTCTTTACCCAGTCAATAAACTTCTCCGTCGCCTTGCGGCTTCCGAATCCGCATGCATCCGATAATCTGGCTTTTACTCCGTGGTTTCTGACATCCGTATCCGAGCCGATCCGAATGGCATACTTTTCATACCTTGAAGGTACATCTTCTCTCCCATATGCGATTCTTACTTCGTGGCCTGCTTTCTCAAGCGCTTCGGCTAAATCCGTACAGATACGACCGGTACTTCTGATTCCGCAGACTACGTTTATTATCAAAACCTTCATGCTTTTTTAAATACACCTTTAGTATTGTGATATATTTCGCGGAGTTTTCTAAGCAGCGGATTTCGAACCGTATAGTTATAAGCCAAAGCCCTGGTCATTCTCTCTTTCACATGAAACACGTATTGTTTAAACGGTACCGATTTTCTTTTCGCCGGGACAAGCGGGGCATATGCCGGCTCTGACCGGTTAAGTGTCGAATCAAGAATATCCAGCATCATCGGAATGCACTTTCCAATGTTGGCAAAATGACTGTCCGAATACGCCTGTGCCTCCCTCGCATACTTGTCATAATCCTGCAGAATACCGGCGACGCACTGCGTTAATTCCTCTTTTTTCGTCTTAATTACGTAATCGTAATCATCTGCCGGCAATCTGCTCGGAGTAACATCCGGAATCAGCCAGTTACACACGGAAATTGCAGGTTTTCCCATCATAACGCACTCGCACATGGTACTGGATTCCTCCGAAACGAGAATATCCGATATCATAATCGCATCGAGAATATTCGTCTTGGGATCCAGAATAATCACACGGGGATTATTCTCATGAAGTTTTCTCATCTCCTCAATGTTTTTCAGCTGTTCAACGTAAGCTTCGGACCAGGGTGCCTGTTTCACCAGAATATTGACATCCAGCGGCATCATGGCCTGCACAAATTCGTCCTGTTTATTATCATTCTCCCATGCGGGCGCATACAATACAGTCGGTTTGCTTTTATCTATTCCTGTCTTTTCCCGGTATTCCTCTTTCAAATCCGAATTCATAAAAGCCGACAAACGATCCGCTTTCGGCCATCCCGTCAGGTATACCCCTTTTTTCGGGTTTGTATAATAATACTTAGAGCATTGATTCCAATTGTTTACCCATATATCATTTGGGAGAAATCCGATATCATACTTGTCCCACGGTTCACGCAACCAGATATCCGGCCAGTTCCCGTACTGTTGCGTAATATCATGAAGCATAATAATCGAGAATTTACTGTATTGAGGAAAGTTTACATGTTGACAATACCAGCCGATTTCACATTTGGCGAACTTGTCATCCGTTACCTTCGTGCTATATCCTCTGTTTCGGGCTTCGGCCGCAATCATCTCCGATACCTGCTTTTCCACGGTATCCGAATATATGAAAGTAATCTCCTTTTTTACCACCGTTTTTCCCCAATCATTTCTTCAACACATTCAGTATCTCTTTGATTCTTTTCGTGTTTAAAAGGCAAAACAGAACGATTAACAGAATCAGAACAATACGAACAATCGGAAACCGAATCGTAAACATGCCTGCCAGGCATATTCCTGTCAATAATAAAGAGAGCAGGAATATGGTTTTATTGTTATACACCGGTTGCCCGATTCGTTGTTCTTTCAAAACCTTTTTGGAAAAGAAATAATGCATCAGCATGAAAATCATGTAACAAACCAGGGTTGTATATGCTGCTGCCATAAATCCGTATTTCGGTATGAATATCGCATTCAGAATGAGATTTGCGACGGCACCTGTAACCGATGCATACATAACATATTTCGTTGCTCCAAAGTAGAATTCAACGGATGCATATAAATCGTAAACAAATGTATAGAATATACCCACGGCTACGACCGGAATCACATAAACAGCAATCTGATACTCTTCCGTTCCCAGAATCATGATGATTTCCGGCGATAACAATGAGATCAGGAAAACAAGCGTTGCCATAAACAGCACCAGAATGGAAGTAATTCTTTTTAGCTCGCCATAGGTCCTGTCTCTCAGTTGCTCATAAGTCCACGGAACCCTGGAACCGTTAACGGCTGAAATCAGCATATTCACGACGGATGCAATCTGATATGCAAAGCTGTAGATTCCCGCATCCCCATCTCCGCAAAGATGTTTAATCATGATACGGTCCGATTGGTTCAGGATAATAAGACTTAAATAATGCGGAATTAAAGGGATGTTAAACTTAGTTGCATATTTCCAATAAGCTCCGTCGTAAAAGCATTTCCCCTTAACGAAGTGATACACATAAAAGAATAATCCTACCAGGCACTGGACAATCAAATAACCAACAATCAATGCTTTGGCCCTGAGATCGGTATTGTACAGAAGCAGGATGCTTACAAGCGGTGTAAGAATCGAAACAACAATGGTAGCCGCTACCATGGACTTGTATTTATATTCAATACGTTGTCTCGCTCCCCAAAACGAGAATGCCGGATACACGATAAAGTACAAGAACAAAAGTAGCATATACGGCGTATCCAATCCTATAATCCGATTACTCCATTGGTGTGTCGGAATGTAGATACAAAGCATGGCAATCGAAAACAGCGTTCCCAATCCCTGCATACTTGACGTGTATCTGTCGCGGTCCTCTTTATTGTCCACCATTGCTTTGGTGTATACTCCGGCATAGAGATTCAGCGAGGCAAATATAATCAGAATGTCCCTCCAGGACTGAAAAACCGACCATTCGCCATAC
>CADCOL010000282.1 GCA_902803015.1 uncultured Lachnospiraceae bacterium
AAGGTATGTGATTTGTGGGTGGAGTTTTTGAATAATTCCACCGGTCCGGATGAAGAAATGGGTTATCTGGCAGGTGAGTGGAATAATCCGAAACTTCGTTTTGCTCTTGTTTATGTCGATAATGACAATGTACCGGAACTGGTTGTGGACAATCCCGACTATATGTCCTGGGTATTCTATTATGAAAACGGCACGTTTCGGGAAGGATTCGGGCAAAGCTACGGAACATGGGGGAATTATTATTTTTGCCCGGAAAAAACCGGCTATATTCTCAATCAGCCTTACTGGTATGAAACGCTGGATGACGGAAGCGGGATAGACCATTACTATGAAGTGTATATCCCGGGAACGGGTTCAACCCTTCCCGAATATAAGATTGATACGGTTGCCCGTATGACCGAGGACGGAGGTCAGGAAGAATTAGGAAAGCATTATTATAAAAATGATGTGGAAATCAGCGAACAGGATTTCAAAGCGGAAACGGCTCCGTTTGGATTTGATACGGCAAATGTAGTACCGATTTCGGGTGTGCAATTCACCAAGCAGGAAGTAATTGAGCAGTTACGCGAGTAATAAAAACAGCCCCCGCAGCGCGGGGGCTATCTTTTTAACTTGCTGTTAATTCAATCTTACTTATCCTCAGATGAAGCTTTTCCGACTTCTGCGCCTGCATCTGCAAGGCCGACTGCCTGAGAGATAACCGGTGACAAAATGACTGCCAGCAGATAGCTGATAATCATTGTCGGAATCAGAATCTCAAAGAAGCTGATTGCCCACATAACAGGGAAGGGCGGCATGGATGCCAATGCAGCAGCTGCAGCTTCCGGAGGAGCACTTCTCCTGATACCCATTCTTGCCATGAATATTCCCAATCCGCTTAATAAGAATCCGATGATAACCGTATTGATAATCGAGATCGGAAGGGAATCTAAAAGCGTAAACTTAAATGAAGGGGGATTAGCATGTGCTGCCGCAGCAAGCTTTCTTCCGAGTTTTCCGAGCGGAAGAATAAGCGAAATAATAACGCCCAGTACAATGGATAATGTCACATTCATTAATAACATAACAACCAGTGGCGAATTCTTAGCCTGTGCATTAAACAGTCTTACCAAAAATGTTGCTACAACACCCATTGCTGCTGAAATGATGATAGCCATAATCAGACCCATCAGTCTTTCTTTTTTCTTCATGTCTTTAACCTTCCTTTCTCTTTTGGGTTCTTCGCAATTTATCAGAATTTTTAAATCTGATCGGGGGAATGTGGCACAGGGATGAATGTATCCCTCCACCTTGTCGTACTGCCGTCTCTTTTCCACCTTTTCCGGAACATATACTTCTCCGGAAGCCAGTTTGGATCGGCAGAATCCGCATTCGCCGCTTCGGCATTTGGAAGGAGCTTCGATACCGGCTCTCTCCAAAGCTACCAGAACGGATTCCTCCGCCTTTGCGGGAATGGTTCTTGTCTGTCCGTCTTTTGTAAGAACGGTAATCTGATATGTTTTACCTGCGTTCGCATCGGTAAATTCGCTGTCGCGGCCGGAAAGTCTGTATTCTCCGTATGCATCGAAGCGGATGAATTTTTTCCGAAGTCCGAGTTTCGCGGTTTCGCCTTCGATGTAATCGTACATACCCTGGGAACCGCAGACAAATACGGAGTAGTCGGAGAGCGGTGCGTATTTTGCGATTAAATCCGCAGAGATAAATCCGTGCTCGAAGCCTTCTTTTTCCTCGTCGGAAAGAACGTGAACAACTTTGATTTTACCGCATGCACGCTGAAGCGCATCGAATTCTTCCTTGCACAGAATCTCGCCTTCCGTGCGGCTTCCGAAGAGAATCGTGAGGTTAAAATCTTCGATGCCGTCCGCAACCGCTCTTGCAAGCGAGAGGAAGGGAGCGATTCCGCTGCCACCCGCGAGACCGATAACATATTCCGCATCTCTTAAGGATTCGTAGTAGAAGAAACCTTCCGGAGCGGAGATATCGAGTTTCGTTCCGGCTTTGAAATGATTGCAGATGTATTCCGAAGCAAAACCGTTCTTCATCTGCTTTACCAGAATCGAATACGTTCCGTTTAATGCATCCTTCGGAGAGGAGCATAGGGAATAGGGTCTGGTCAGCACGGATTCGCCTATTTTTAAATGGAGGCTGATATACTGACCTGCTCTGAAATAAGCAAGCTTTTCGGTTCCGGCTTCCTTATCGGGTGCGAAGGTAATGTATTTTGCGCCATTTAAATCCTTTACATCGCTTACCACCACGTGCTGAATCTGAGGGTGCAGATTTTTGGCAATCACATTGGCGTTGAATTCGTATTTCGGGAATTCATCGCTTGCCGCTTCAATGATTTGTCTTCTGGTGGGAATCAGCTTGTCAAAATCCTCTATAGGTACACTGTTTAAATAATCCTGATTGCTCATTGTTTGCCACCTCCCATTACATAGCCTAAAATCTGAAAAGCCGTGCGGTTACCGCCCGTATAGGTCGGGAAGTAGCCGGAGAGGGAAGCACCGTGACCGCCAACGAAGAAGAGGCCCGGAATGGTAGGCTCCGTTCCGTTTGCAAGTGTTCTTGTGGACATGCCGTCCCATTTTAAGGACATATATCCGTAGATGCTGCCCTGAGGGGAAGCCATATAACGTGCGAAGGTTACGGGAGAGGCAATCTCGATTTCCTCAATATGATCTTTCAGATTGTATCCCATAATCTGCTCGATATGATCGATGAGATCCAGAGCAACTTCGCGTTTTGTTTTCACATAATCTTCTTCGGTAACATCTGCCCATGCGTCGTCCGTGTAGGAGATGGTAAGTACCACCTGCGTTGTGCCGGGCGGTGTGCAGTCGGGAATCGCCATGTTAAGACAGCAGATATCCATCGCAAATTCCTTGCAGATTCTTGATGCGGAGGCATCGAAAATCGCCTTGGAATCGTTGGTGGAGCTGACAAAGACCGTATAATCCCTGATTCCGATTTCTTCCGGAGATGCATCGAGACCTAAGAAAACGCTGAATGCACGGAAGCCGTACTGTCTTGCGTTGACTTTTTTGCGCTCGAAAACGGGAACCAGACTTTTGTCATCCAGAAGTTTGGAATAGATGACTTCCGGAAACGCGTTGGAAGCGATGGCAGTGCATTCAAATGTTCTGCCGTCGTTCGTCTGAACGCCGCAAACCGCGCCGTCTTTTGTAAGAACTTTTGTGACTTCCGTATTAAAGAGGAAGCGGCAGCCGAGCTCGGAAGCTCTGCTTACGATTGCACTCGAAAGCTGATGCGAACGCATTCTCGGCACATACGCACCGTTCATGAAATAGCCGTAAACCATGAGGATATAGCGACTTGCATCCACCGTGTCCATATCGGTACCCTGATACGGCCAGTAAGCCGTCATGATATCGATGCACTTTTGGCTCATTCCGATCCGGCGGAAGAATTCGCCTGCGGAGAGTGTCATAAGACGCATAAAATTCGGATGGTCCTTCTTTAGTACTTCGGGATCCGGATTTCCTCTGGTAGAGCCGAAGTAGTCAAGACCTGCAGCCATGTCGTGATAAGCCGCGAAGAATTTCTCCATGGCTTCCTCGTCTTCGGGACAGATTTCACGAATCAGGTTCATGACTTTTTCTTTTCCGTGCGGGAAAGTGACATCGATGGATCTGACTCCGTCTTTTTCGACGATATAGCGGAATGCGTCTTTTACGGGCAGCATCTCAACCTTGATTCCGAGGTCGTCAAAAAGATGGCCGAGTTCGCCACGTATTTCACCTTCGCCAAAATCGGGAATTTCATGCAGAGAAGCATCGAATTCGAATCTTCCGCGTACAAAGCTGCTTGCAGCACCGCCGGGAAGATTGTGTTTTTCAATGACAAGGACTTTCAGTCCAAGCTTGGAAGCGCGACAAGCGCACATCATTCCGCCGTTGCCGGCACCAATGACAATAAGATCGTATTTTTCCATACGACAGAATCCCCCTCCATAAGATTTTTAAAAAATACCCTTTGTAATTGTATCATACGATATTGTGATTGTGAATGTAAAAAATGATGTGGCGGGAGAGTTTTTTCAGGGGGATTTATGATATAATTAATATGCTTTGTTTCGCAGGCAGATAACGTTTGCGGACATAATGGCAAAGAATCCGTTTGGGGAGGAAAAAACATGGATAATGAAGCTGTTAAACAAAAATACGGAATTACAAAACGAATCGCCGTAATGCTGCAGGTGCAGATGTGCCTTGTGGGACTCGGCATGGTGATTACGCTTTACGGTGTAACGCAGTCAACGGATTCCGTCAGTCGTATGGCTGTTTACCTTATGCAGGCAATTATCTGCGCGGCCATTCTGATTTTCGGTTTGTTTCTGTTTAAGAAAAAAGATGTAAGAATTTTTAAGAGCGTTGTCATTCTTTACGCTGCACTGGAAGCCGTAAGATGTGCGCTTCTTCGTACCGGCGGCGTGGATGCCTGGTCGGCCATTCTTGCAAGACTTTTGCTGGTAGGACTGGCATGCTGTGCGGCTGTTTTAGCGGAGCATCTCGGAGAAGAAAAATACAACTCCTTAGGATATCTGATTGTGTTCCAGGAGACGGCTTTATATTTGGTATTTACACTCGGTTTCCCGGGTGTGGAAACAAGGCTTTTACACAAGATTCTTCCGCTTGCGGGCGTTCTGATTGCAGCATCCATCGTGCTTTTCTGTGAGGCGAAGGTGCAGCAGGCGAAGTACCTCGGGCAGGACCTTGAGGTGAATGCCGATGAAGAGAAGTAAATTCTATATAAGGGGGATACATTTATGTTGAAAGATTACGAATTCTGGTTTGTGGTGGGATCACAGTTTCTGTATGGTCCGGAAGTTTTGGAAACGGTTGCGAAGCGTGCGCAGGAGATGACGGATATTTTAAATGCGTCGGGAAACCTGCCCTGCAAACTGGTTTATAAGGCAACCATCAAGACGAATGCGGAAGTTACGGATTTGGTTCGCGAGGCAAATTACGATACGCACTGCGCAGGTATCATTACCTGGTGCCATACATTCAGCCCGAGTAAAATGTGGATCAACGGTTTCGTAAATCTTCAGAAGCCGTACTGCCATTTTGCAACGCAGTATAACCGTTCGATTCCGAACGAAGAAATCGACATGGATTTCATGAACCTGAATCAGGCGGCGCACGGCGACCGTGAGCACGGATTCATTGCCGCAAGACTTCGCATGCCGCGTAAAGTCATCGCGGGTTACTGGCAGGACGAAGATGTGCAGAAGCGCATCGGAAGCTGGATGAGAGCAGCCGTCGGAGTTGTATTTTCACGCGGACTGAAAGTAATGCGTTTTGGCGACAACATGCGTGAAGTTGCCGTAACCGAAGGCGACAAGGTTGAGGTTCAGGCAAAGCTCGGATGGCAGGTAAATACCTGGCCGGTCGGCACGCTGGTAGAAAATATGGATGCGGTAACCGATGCGGAAATCGATGAACTGATGGCAACCTATCAGTCCGAATATGAGATGGCAACCGACGATATCGAAACCGTAAGATATCAGGCAAGAGAAGAAATCGCCATGAAGAAAATGCTGGATAAAGAAGGCTGCAAAGCATTTTCCAATACGTTCCAGGACCTCTACGGCATGAAGCAGCTTCCGGGTATCGCAAGCCAGCATCTGATGTCACAGGGCTATGGATACGGCGGAGAAGGTGACTGGAAGGTTGCAGCGATGACGGCAATTCTGAAAGCAATGAGTGAAGGTCAGACCGGTGGTACGGCGTTCATGGAGGACTATACCTATAATCTGGACCCCGATGCAACATACAGCCTCGGTGCACATATGCTGGAAGTTTGTCCTTCCGTGGCAGCAGGAAAACCGCGCATCGAAGTACATCCTTTGGGAATCGGCGACAGGGAAGCGCCCGCAAGGCTTGTATTCGAGGGACACGAAGGTCCCGCAATCGTTGTAAGCTTAATCGACATGGGCGGAAGACTTCGCCTGATTGTACAGGATATCGAAGCGGTAAAACCGATTCTTCCGATGCCGAATCTTCCCGTGGCACGTGTTATGTGGAAGGCGCTGCCGGATCTCGTAACCGGCGTGGAATGCTGGATTGCGGCAGGCGGTGCGCATCATACGGTTCTTTCCTATGACGTAACTGCGGAGCAGATGAAAGACTGGGCGAGAATGATGGATATCGAGTTCATCCATATCAATAAGGACAGCACTCCGGAGAAGCTCGAAGAGCAGTTATTCTTAAACGACCTTGCCTGGAAACTGAAATAACAAAAACTGAAAGATAAATACATGAGCATAAATACAACGGAAGAAAACGGAAAACTGATTATTTTTCTGCAGGGCCGAATTGATACGCAGAATGCGCCGCAGGTGGAGAAGGAACTAAAGGAAATTCTGAACGCAAATGAGGGCAGGAATTTTGAACTCGATGCCGAAGAACTGGAATACATCTCCAGTGCGGGATTACGTATTCTGATGAAGCTTCGTCAGATGAAGAAGGATTCCTATCCCATCCGAAACGTTTCTTCCGGTGTTTACGATATCCTTGAAATGACGGGATTTATTGAACTTTTCGATGTTCAGAAAGCACTTCGTAAAATCAGTATCGAAGGACTGGAAGAGATTGGAAGAGGTGCTACCGCAAAGGTTTACCGACTGGACCGTGAAACCGTGCTTAAGGTATATCGACCGGATACCGATCTGAATATTATTCATAACGAAAACGAGCGAACGAAGAATGCATTCGTAAACGGCATTCCGACTGCGATTGCCTTTGATATCGTAAAAGTCGGTGACTGCTACGGAAATGTTTATGAGCTTCTGGATGCAGAAGATTTTCTGACGGTTCTTTTAAGAGACAAAGAACATCTTGAGGAGCATATTCGTCGTTTTGCCAACGATATGCGCTCAATGCATCAGATAGAAGTCAATCCGTTTAAATTCCCGCCGACCAAGACCGGCTCCATACAGGCGCTTTCTTTTCTCGAGGGCATTTGCACGAAAGAAGAACGCCGGAAACTGAAAAGCCTTTATGAGAATATTCCTTCCAGAAATACATTTATTCACGGGGACTGCCATCCCGGCAACGTGATGGTTCAAAACGGGGATCTTGTATTTATCGATTTAATGTCATGCGGCTGCGGCCATCCGATTTTTGACTTTGCTTCCATGTGCTCGGTTTATCATATTCCGCGCAGCGAAGAGGAATTGAAGAACAGTCCGCTGACCTGCGATTTTACGAAAGAAGAGAGAGATTTAATCTGGAACACCTATCTGAAGGCGTATCTGGAGACCGGGGATGAAGATTTTATCCGTAAGGTGGAACGCCAGATTGTAGCCGTTGCATCGGCAAGGATGCTTTTTGCAGCGGTCTTCATTCCGGGACTGATTCCGCCCGAACGGGTCGAACAGTTGAAAAAGAATGCGATTTCCTATGTAGATGAAGG
>CADCOL010000283.1 GCA_902803015.1 uncultured Lachnospiraceae bacterium
ATAAAAGCAGATCATGCCCCGAACGGAAAGATTGCGGTTGAGATGTTTGGGCAAAGCACGCCCGGTGTTTATGCGGCAATTCTGATGGATGTCAGAATGCCTGAAATGGACGGATTGGAAGCGGCAAGGAAGATTCGTTCCATGGACAGAGAGGATGCAAAGAAGATTCCGATTATTGCGCTTACCGCGAACGCTTTCGATGAGGATGCGAAACGTTCCCTGCAGGCAGGTATGAACGCGCACTTAAGCAAACCGATAGAAGCGGATCATCTGGTTCGTGTTTTGGGCGAACTGATTTATGAGGCGGAGTCGGGGCATTAAAAATCGGCTGATGAAAATAACGAAATGTAGGAAAATATATGAATAAGAATCCGAAACAGAGTGCATTTAATATCAGTATTGCGGCATCCAAGACGGTGCTGTTTGCTTTACTTGCTTTTAATGCACTTGTTTTTATTTATTTCGGTCTGATTCGCAGGGGTGATATAATTCAGAGAGAGTCCATCCGCTATGTGGAAAACTGGAACGTGGAGACTGACGAAAACGGAGACCAAATTGTTACGAATACGCTTCCGGCGGATGTTAAGTCGAATGAATACCTTTTCTTTGACACCAGAAATGACGTGTCGGTTTATATTAACGGTGAGCTGAGGAAAGATTTTGTTGAAAGCAGGGATGTAAATACTCCGGGCGGATCGTTTACTCGTTTTGTGATGTTTGTCCCGCTTTCTGAGAGCGATTCGGGTGCGGAGATTACCGTGCTCAGAGTATCGCCTCAGGATATTGACAAAAGGACTCCGGAATTCTTTATCAGTACGCGCGCGGGCGCAATCAGCCATCTTCTGAAGACATCGGGTCTTGCGTTTATTCTTTCTTTCATTGTGATTGCCTTTTCCTTTGTTACGTATATTGTAAGTATCGTTTTAAGACACTTTTACAAGCATAAAATAGACATGACGTACGGTGCACTGGGTATACTGTCCATTTCGGCATGGCTGTTTACGGACTCGTATCTGTTCCCGTATCTGTTCGGAGTCTATCATGTGAATGGGCTTTTAAGTTATATGTTCTGTCTGGTTATGCCATTGCCGCTCGGAATTTATCTTTCTTCCATTCAGCGGGGGCGTTATAAATGGACAACCGCAGCCGTCATGACGCTTGCAATTTTAAACGCCGTCGGATTCCCGTTCCTTCATTTCACCGGAATCGTTCATTTTCATTATCTGCGTAATACCGCGAATGTTGTACTTGTAATTCTGGCATTATGCGGAATTGTCATTCTGCTTGTGGATGCTGTTCGCGGAAAAATCGGCGAGTACCGTTACACGTTTATCGGTTTTCTCGGATTCCTTTTTTCCGGTCTTCTGGAACTGGTAGCCACTTTGATGTATCTTCCTTTTGTCAGAGCATACATTCCCATTGTGACAGGTCTGGCATTCTTCCTGACTTTCATTGTCATTCAGCAGATCCATGATTTGCGAATGCTGAATGCGGAAAAACAGCACGCCATCGATATTTCGGAAGCGAAAACGAAATTCCTGGCAAGCATGTCCCATGAAATCCGAACACCGATTAATTCCATTCTCGGAATGAACGAAATGATTCTCAGGGAGAATAACGATTCTGTCATTGACGAGTATTCGAGAAACATCAAGACATCGGGGAAAATGCTTCTGATGCTTGTAAACGATGTGCTTGATTTTACCAAGATTGAATCCGGAAAGATGGAAATCAAGGAAGAAGATTTCCGTCTGGACGATTTGTTGTGTGATGTTATTTCCCTGATTAAAGAAAGGGCGGAGGAAAAATCGCTGGTCCTGAATACGCAGATTGCGGAGAAGGTTCCGAATGATATGATCGGCGATGAATTCCGAATCCGGCAGATTCTCGTGAACCTCTTAAACAATGCGGTGAAGTATACGGAAAACGGCAGCATTACCCTGTACGTGGGAGGCGAGTTTAAGGAGGATGGATATATTCTTCATCTTCGTGTAAAAGATACCGGAAAAGGAATCCGCAAGGAGGATATCGGACAGCTGTTTGACGCATTCTCCAGAGCGGATATGAAGACGAATGCCAATATTGAGGGAACCGGTCTGGGACTTGCCATCGTAAAATCCATTGTATCTTCCATGAACGGTGAGGTCGGAGTGGAAAGCGAATACGGAGCGGGTTCGGAGTTTTATGTGCATCTTCCCGTGAAATATACCGGGCCGGAGCTTTTGGCGGATGATTTTATGGTTGGAAGAAATCTTCAGGACACCGTGTCCGAAAACTGCAGTTTTACCGCACCGGATGCAAGTATTCTTGCGGTGGATGACAATCAGTCCAACTTAACGATTGTAAAACTGTTCTTAAAACGAAACGGTATCGTGCCGGATCTTTGTATTTCGGGCAATCGTGCCATCGAACTTTGCAAAGAAAAGAAATATGATTTGATTCTGCTCGATCATATGATGCCGCAACCGGACGGAATCGAGACGCTTCATGCGATAAAAAGCGATAAGGATTCCCAAAACCGGGATACGAAAGTAATTGTGCTTACGGCGAATGCGGTGGCCGGAAGCAAACAGATGTATTTAAGTGAGGGATTCGACGATTACCTGACCAAACCGCTGGATTCGGGAGTGCTTGAGGAAGCCGTAAAGAGGATGCTTCCGAAGAATAAAGTGTTGGAAACCGAAACGGAAACGGCAGAGGTATCGCAGTCCGGAACCGACGTTTCGCTACGGAGCAGACTCTCCGCCATTAAAGGGCTGAATTATGACACCGCATTCACTTTCTGCGGAGACGATGAGGATATCCTGACGGAGATTATTACGGAAATCGTTAAGGAAAGTGCGAACCGTGCGGAGAGAATGAAGGCCGATTTAGAGGCGCGGGATCTTGCCTCTTATAAGATTGAAGCACATTCCGTCAAAAGTTCCATGGCTACCATCGGACTTAAGGATTTCAGCGAAAGAGCAAAGCGACACGAATTTGCGGCAAGGGATAATGACATTGCTTTTATCTACGGAGATTCGGAAGCATTTATCAGTGAGTATACATCTTTGTGTGAGAGCCTGGCCGGGGCTGTCCGGTATGAGTAAGAAATACATTCGGGAATTTGTGGAAAAGAGGAAATTCGGAATATGGACAGGAAGGAAATGCCAACCCCCTATGAGGGGAAAGAGAATTACATATTTGTAAGCTACAGCCATCAGGATATGGATCGGGTTTTGCCGATTATACAAAAATGGATGTCCGACGGGTTTCGCGTCTGGTACGATGACGGAATCAGTCCGGGTACGGAATGGCCTGAGGTTATTGCCCGGCATTTAAATGACTGTGCGCTTTTTGTTGCATTCATGTCGAACTCCTATATGGATTCGTTTAACTGCAAGCGTGAGATTGATTTTGCCGTACGCAAGAGAAAAACGTTTATGACGGTTTTTCTTGAAGAGACGGAACTGTCGCTCGGCGTGGAAATGCAGATTTCCACGGTGCAGTCAATCGAATATTATAAGACGACGCAGGAAGCATTTTTGGAGCGTTTCTATGATTTAGCTGTGGTGAAGAAGTCCGGATGCAGAGTGGAGGCAGCACCCACGGCACCGGTTGCGACGACACAGGAAGTAGTGCAG
>CADCOL010000284.1 GCA_902803015.1 uncultured Lachnospiraceae bacterium
AGCGTGCATTTGCTCTGGAGAAGAAGATTGATCCGAAAACCGGTCTGGTTATGTATAACGGTAAATTACAACCGATCGGTAAAACTTTGACCGAAGATGTAATCAATACCGGAAATATAAAAGTTTTAAAAGATTTCCGTAAAAAGAATAAAAAAGATTTAAACAAAAGAGAACGTCTTTATCTCGATACCAGAATCGAAACCGCGGATAAACTTGAAAAACTTAAGGATAAAGCTGTTAGAAAAATAGCCTGGGGCGAACCTCCCGAAATCTGGTCGAAAGAGCCTGATCTTACGGACGGATTTCCCGGTTTTTCCAATCTTAAAGTAGAAAACCAGCAGACCAGTGACAACGGATGCTGGTCCTGTGCGTATTCTCTTTTGCTGGAAAGCAGGGGAATATTTCTGACACAGGAAGAAATACGTGCGTTTCGCCCGGATTATACGGAAGACCAGTTAAAAACCATAAAGGTTTCCGATGATCGTAAAGAAGTCATGAATTCGGATACCTTTAACAATGTCTACGAGAATGCCGATCTTTTGATGAAGGTATGCCCGAACACCACCATGTCTCAGGTTGTCTTAAATCCCATGTCGGAAGTCGGAATTTTCCTTAAGACCGGAAATGATGAAAAAGTACTTGATGATGATCAGAAAAGGCTTTTTAAAGACATCTATATTGAACAGATGACTGCCAAACTACAAAAAGTCATTAAAGATGCCATTGTAAATGATAAATCACCGATTGCGGTCAGCAACGGAGAACATTACGTAACCATCACCGGAATCAACGAACAGGGAATGCTTCGCATCGAGGATTCCGCCAAATCCAGAGCAGATCAGCCGACCAGACTAATCTCTTTATCCGAACTGGTTGAACATTCCATTTTCGGACATAACGACGATGGCCGTTTCGTCAGGGGAAAAGGTCTTTCTTTAACCTGGCTGAAAGATATTCCTGCTTTAAATTACGATCCGGAACGGAAAGAAAATGTGGATCTTCATACCAAAGATCCAGGTATTGTAAAATTGAATCCCGACGGTAATGTATCCGTTGAGATTCCGCACGATCATCCAACCATAATAGGTGCCGGAAAACCGCAGACGGGACAACTTGCCGGCCAGGGCATCAGCGAACAACTGACTTTTGATCAAACCGAAGCGGAACAGATTTTCGGCGGCAAACTTAACAGCTTCGGCGGAAACGAATTGTATATCGGTAACCACGATGAGTATTTTCCGAATAAAGTCCTTTATTTAAACGATCCGTCCCTTAAGAAGTATGCATTTTCCGATGGCGCGGAGAGAAGGTTCGAAATCACCCGGAATTATCTGACTTCGGCATTTAACAATCTGCATTCAAACCGGAATGCTCCTTTTGAATTGGAATTACTTCAACCGTACATAGACGCACTTAACAGTCTGAATAACGAAGCATATAAGAATGTTTTCAAAGAAGAGAATATTCAAGAAGATGTCGAGAAGCTTCGTACACTCCGTGATTTCTTCCGTAATGTAACAGAGGACAACAAGACCTATTATCAGGTATTGGAAGAAGCTTTAGGGTTTAAGAGCAGAAAAGAATTCCGTAAACATCTGCTTGAACTTGACCGGCTTTTGAATTTGGGACTCCGGTTGGAGGAATTGACGGATTACAAATCTCAGGCAGAGATAGATTTCGAAGAGGGCAGAGATGCCGCGAGGGATATCACGGATGCGGAAGCCGGAACATTCAACTGGTATATCCGTCAGCGTTTTAATGATTTAAAAAACAGCACATTAAACGACAAAGAGGAGGCATATTTAAATCTTGCGAAGATTCTTGCTGTGGAAGAAATCCGAATGGAAGAATTCGAGAATTACAAACAGGGACAGTATCTGCCTCGATTAAGCATTGATAAAGTGCATCAACGCGCTGAAAAAATTCTCTATTCCAAAGCGTTTCAGAATGCATTATCCGGAGAAAAATACAGGGAACTTGCACTCGGCGGAGACAGTGTGGCATTGGTGAACGCCGTGAATCAGGCCCGCGCCGAATTAGGCCCCCATTCCGATGATTCCATCAAAGAATACGGGTATTATTCGAATCATACAGAAACCAATTCCAATCATATGAGTAATATTGTCAATGCATTAGAGCGTACCGAAACCGGTTATTATGACCTTATAGGACTCTTTTCCAGAAGGAGAAACAGTGACAGCTATAATACTGCACTGAATGCGGTAAGAAACGCATATCAGCACAGATTTAATTGCAACGCGGCGAATAATTATATGTATGTAGAAGATATCAAAGCATATCTCGAGGGCAAAGAAGAGGTCAGAACGCGCAGTTTCGCAAAAACACGTTTCAGAATGTTTATGGAAGCTCTTTCTGAAATGATGCCAAGAAAAGAATTCGAGGAATACTGTGAGCACATCAACAAAGTGAGGGATGTAGGCCCTAACAGCGGAGATTATGTGCAGGTTGAGAATTTCTTATCAAAAAACGCCACGCTCGGCAGTGTTATGAAAGATACCCTTGAGCATATCAATGAAGATAATTATACCGACAGGGATCTGGCCAGATTAATTGCTCTGCGACAGATTTCCGCCGGAAACGAAACCGGTGAGGGTGAGTTCCGTGCTAATAAAGAAGGATTCGGAAGAACCAATCTTCGCAAAAAGACCGAACGGGTATTGAATGATAAAGATTTTAAACTTTTCCTGCAAATTGCAAACAAAAACGATATTAAGCAGATGCTTACTGTACCCAATGCCGCAGGACTTAATTTCAGAGGATTCCTGGCACAGAAGGAAGATATGCTCCGTCAGACGGCGCAGATGATGATTTTCAAAGACAATGCGAGAAAACGCAGTACTTTAACTTTAAGTTCCGCATGTACCGGACAGGCCATTAATTCACTGCTTGCTTATTCGAACCAGGAAAGACTGCGCGCCAACGATCAGGCGGATATCAGAAGACTTTTCGCACTGACTGTTTTAAACGATATCCTTGAAAAAGAAACGAACAATCCGAATCCGCAGGAACGTAAAATGACGAACCGGATCGGAATGAGTATGGACCGATTAAATCAATGCGCTATTCAGATTGCTTCTTCACCGGAATTTGGTCAGGCATTAAAGAATGTTAAAATGGACAAACCGGATCAAAAGTTAATTAGAACGTATCTGTTGGGAGACGGAGTGAAAGCTTTGTCTGAAGAGTTCAGAAAACAGATGGTTCCCGCAGCAAATGCAGAAGCTGGAAAGAATCAACCTTCGTTGGAGATTAAGCGGCCTGTTAAATCTGAGGTTAAGAAGGATATCAAGAGCGAATCCAAGGGTGATTTGAATAAGAACCTGCTTTTTGAAGAGAAAAAAGGAATCAGCAAGAATAAATAAGATAATATTTAACAGATGATTGGGGGATAGAGTTTTTTGAAAAATAAACTCTATCCCTTTTGCATTAATATGATAACTAACGTGACTAAAATCGTGATAAAATGAATAAAGATGCGGGTAATCGGATCGGGTACCAAGCAGATTAACTTGCGATATAACGTGCCAACGGTGTTTAGAAAAATCGCAATTTTTCTTAATAGAATAACTTCCAGTATAATGTGCTACGGAGGAGCAAGATAAAAGACTATGGAAACATTACGTAAAGTTTCAAAAATCATAGATGTATTTGTGTTTATAGCAACTACTCTGGCTATTGCGGGCGTGTTCTATGAAGGAATGACTTTGAAATGGTATGGCATAGTGGGAATAC
>CADCOL010000285.1 GCA_902803015.1 uncultured Lachnospiraceae bacterium
CAGTCTTAATACATCTGCAATTTCTTCCTCTGCGCGTTTCTTTAAGAGGCCTTCTCCGGCTTCAAAGGTCATGATGTCATAACTTCCCGGCAGGGTTTTACGCACTTTGGCACCTCTCATTACCATGTGCGAATCATAAATCCAGTCGACCGTCCTGCTGCCGTCCGCGAAGGTCAGTTCCGCAAACGGAGAGCGCAAATCGCCCTTCCCGGGTCCGGAAACCTCGAGGCAGGTATCCTCCATGCCAAGTGCCAAATGCTCCTGATCGTACGCAATCGTATTGCCGGTAATGAACTCACGTTTCTGACGAATCATGCCGAAGTCCGACAGGTCATCCGCAAAGCGCACCTTTTTTCCGTAGTACAGGTGCAGCGCATGTCCGGTTTCGTTTATTTCAAACGCATATGTCGTATTCGCCGTCTGCAGGGCGAATTTCTTTTCATTAACTGTAATCATTTAAGCTCCTTCTGCCGCTCTGCGCTCCTTGATCTGCGCCGAAATCTCTTCCAGTTTTTCATCGGACAGAATATATTTTGCCTTGAATACGAGGAAGCCGATTACAAGTACGGCTACGGGCAATACCGTCATAACAAAGCGAAGGCCGATAACGGAGGAGTTCGAAACCACCGTTGCCCCACGGCTTGCCAGATCCGCGATATAAGTCTTCAGGCCGAGAATTAAAGAGCCTTCCACCGCTTCATAGGTGGTATCCGACGAACTGATGCTGAATACCGAAAGGCTGATGGCAGCGACCAGTGCCGCAATACCCGATGCCAGCTTAACAACAAATGTCTGCATCGAGAAAATAACGGATTCGTCACGCCGGTTATTCTTAATCTCACCGTAGTCAACCGTGTTCGCAAGGAATACGGTAACAAGCACATTCAGGATACCGACAGCCGCAAAGATGAAGAATCCCGGTACCAGGAACGGATACACACTGTTCACTCCTCCAAGTGCCATTACAAGGAGGATAACATATCCGCCGATTGCGGAAAAGACCGCAATATAGAACATCTTAATCGTGTTGAAGAATTTTCTCAAAACCGGAAAGAAAATACACATTGCAAGAATCTGCATTCCGCCTCCGAAGGTGTTGAAAAGTGTGTAATTTCCCTGCCAGTTTGCGCCGCCGAGATCATACTTAAAGAAGTAAATCAAAAGGTTCGACGTTACGTATATGGCGGAGTTTACGAGCACAATGGTAATAACCATCGTCATCGCCTGATCGTTCTGTACAAGAGCTTTGATCATGTCGCCGATTTTCGCCGTCTGCACGTCAACCGTCGATTTTTCACGGATGAAGATACATGTGATGCAGGTAAAGACGAAGAAGAGAATTGCCACAATCAGGGTAAAATACTTAAATCCCAGACGATCCACTTCCTTCGTGGAGGAAAGTGTCAGGGCGATTCCCGCCGACTCATCCACTTTTGAATATTCTTCCGAAGAAAGGTATACCGCAAGTACCACCTCACTGCTTGCGGGATTTACCGCAACATCGAGGCTTGAACTGTCTTTTGTAAAATCCTCTTCCGTATAGGTCACATCGCCTTCATAATCACCGAATTTCAGCTGATAGGAACTGTTGCTCTGGTTAAAAGAGGTCTCGGTTTCAAATTCCTTTTTGGATGCGGTAAGAGCAATGTTCTTCACTCCGGCAAGCTCCTTCACCGCTCCGGTCGGTGCACCGGTTTCATCCATTTCCACCACATATGCAATTACTTCATTCGGACTTATTGTAACATTGTCATTGCTTTTTCCGAGAGCCAGGTTACCGATTGCATTGACTGCAAGAATTGTAACGATGGTAATAATCGCGGAACCGACACCCGCACAGGTACGTCCCAGCGCCGACATGGCTTCTCTGTCCTTGCCGCCTTCGGTAAAGGCCGGAACCATTGACCAGTAGGGGATATCCATCATGGTATAGGTTACGCCCCAGAGGATGTAAAAGATCGCCGCATAGGCAACCATTCCCTTTGCATTCAGTGCAGGCGGCGCCGCAAACATGAAGAATAACACAATGGCATTCGTTAATGTTCCGATGAACAGCCAGGGACGGAATTTGCCCCATTTGGTCTTCGTCTTTGCTACGACAACGCCCATCAGCGGATCGTTAAATGCATCGAATACACGGGCAATCAAAAGGATGATACCCATTACCCATGCGGACACGCCCATGATGTCCTGATAGTAATACAGAATATAACTTGCGGAGAGCATGTAGACCATGTCTTTTCCGACTGCGCCGATGCCGTATGCCGCTTTTTCTTTAAATCCCAGTTTCATATCTTACCCTCCGTTACGGCTCGAGTTGAATCTTAAAATCAACATCCGCCGTTGCTCTTCCGTTAATATCACTTACCGTAAGCGTTGCCGAACCGAATTTTCCGATTGACTTCACATAGGTGCCGCCGCATCCGCCGGATAATCCGATGACGGACGGGCCGATTAATTCTGCGGCTCCCTCGATTTTTAAGGTCACCGGATCGTTGTAGTAATACAGTGTGTTGCGGTTTTCATCCACCGCACGAATCCGCACGCATGCCACGTCGTAGGATTCGATTTCCTTTAGTACCACACGGTCGCACTCGACTTCCAGACCAATCTTGGTTACCGCGCCGACCTTTAATTCTTTCACTTTCTTTCCGTCTTTATAGGCTTCAAAACGGTAGCTTACGGACTCACCGCCCCAGTCGCCGATGTATTTGTTGTAAAGTTCCACGGCATCGGTCATTTTCATCTGATGGAAGGTCATCAGTTTCGCCGCCTTGAACTTCGAGCCTGTGGTCATCTGATAGAGACCGAACTTGGCAACCTCATTCAGAATTGCCTTCGTGTCACGTTCCTGTGCCGGGCTCATCTTCTCATCCTTTAAAGCATCGCCGATGTAATCGTCAATCTGAATCGGCGGATTCTTCAGGTACGGGAAGAGTTTCGAATCATGCTTGTATTCTTTGATGAAGCGTTCGTTTTTAAACATTTTTACCGAGTCCGCATTCGTAAAGATGTATGTCTCGTTCCGGTTGCAGCCGGGATGCTCGCCGATGTCCATCGAGGATGAAATCTGAAGAACAGGCACCTCGTCCTGCATTTCGGAATAAACATATGCCGCCATCTTGGGATTTCGGAACATATCCATCACACCGTGGTAGCAGATGCGGTCGCCGCTTCCGAAGTCCTTGTGCGTGTTATAGTCGAACATGCACCAGCCGAACGAACCCGCAATATCATCGTTCTTTGCCACGTCGTTTAAAACCGTTGCGTGGCGGATGGCATCTTCCAGTCTCTTCTCTTCCCAGTCGAATGCCTTCGTCGGGAACATGTGGCCCATGTATTCGCTGATTAAATAGCCCTTGCTCATGTCGGATGTAACGTCTTTTTTCTTGTCACATCCCTGATTGTTTCCGCTGTGGATAAAATCGTTATACGTATACACATCCTCAAGCAAACTCATCTTCTTGTAGCACCTTACGCCGCCGGTCTGACGAACGGGGTCGAGGCGGTGTGCCGCTTCGTTCGTACGCTTGTAAAAATCGTCGTCATCCACGGACTCATTGATGCGGACACCCCAGAGGATGATGGAGGTATGATTGCGATACTGAAGCACCATGTCCTCGGTATTCTTGATGGCCTTCAATTTCCAGGACTCGTCGCCGATATGCTGCCAGCCGGGAATCTCGGTAAATACCAGAAGTCCCATCTCGTCGCAGGCTTGCAGGAAGTGATGTGACTGCGGATAATGCGAGGTGCGAACCGCATTTAATCCAAGTTCTTTTTTCAGAATATATACATCGTTTCTCTGCGGATCCTTCGGCATCGCATACCCGACATACGGGTAACTCTGATGACGGTTCAGACCGCGGATTTTATATTTTTCACCGTTTAAATAGAATCCGTCTTCTTTGAATACAGCGGTTCGGAAACCAAAGCGGACTTCTTTTTCATTCGATACCACACCGAATTCGTCTTCCAGTGTCATCTTTAATGTATAGAGATTCGGAACCTCGGGAGACCACAGAAGCGGGTTGGATACCGCATATTCCCGGACAAGC
>CADCOL010000286.1 GCA_902803015.1 uncultured Lachnospiraceae bacterium
TTGCACGTCAAAATCTTTCACTTTACAAAGGAAACTGAAAAATGTCCGTTCCATGACAAATCGCGGAACTTTTCCGATTTTATGTCCCACCATGGCAGAGACGGCCTTCGGAAGATATGTAAATACAAGCGAAGGATGCCTGTTTATGCACCAGAGTGCAAAACTCAGGGCACAGTCCGGATAATAAATTGTGCCGTCAAAATCATATACATTCATGAATGACAACAGCCCCTTTATTTATGATTTACTTTAATGCCGAAAACCGCATCCAGACCGGTAATATTCAGAACTTCGCTGAAATTGGGACCGATGTTAATCAGTTTCATTTGTGCTTTCCGGGCCTTTAAAGTCTTATAGGTGGCGAGCAGAATACGAAGTCCGGCAGAGGAAACGAAATCGCAGTTTTCAAAATCCAAAGTTAGTACTTCGGCATCGGTAAGCTCTGTTTCCAGCAGTTCTTTTAACTGCGGAGCGGTTCCCGTGTTGATTTCGCCATTCAGTCTGATTGTCAGTTCGTTGCCTTCTCTTTTGCTTTCCAGTTGCAGTTCCATTTGTTTTCCCTCCTGAAATTAAATATTTAACAATCAATATTCTGCAATTAACAGAATTCAAATAAATCATTCATCCCTGATTGTCAGAATGGTCATCGTTATATCGTCAAACTGATCCAATCCCTCGGCGAATCCGTTTACATCGTCCAGAATGCGGGAGAGTACGGTTTCGCCTTTTTCATCCGCGGTCGCGTTGATTACGTTTTTCAGACGGTCTTCTCCGTAGATACCGCCATCTTTACTGTGCGCCTCGGTAACACCGTCGGTGTAAAGAAGCAGACGGTCTCCGGCAGAAAGCTGTATTTCGCTTTGTTTATACCTGGTTCCTTCAAGACCTGCAAGAAAGAGCCCGTGTTTGTCCGTTAAAAATTCGCATGGCTCGCCGTTCCTTTTTAGAATAGGATAGTTGTGGCCTGCGTTGGTATACTGCATCACCATGGTTTTGATATTTAAAATTCCGATCCACGACGTAGCGAACATTTCGGCTTTGTTATTTTCGCAAAGACGGTCATTTACGATGGTATATATTTCGGATGTACTGCCGTTCGTTAAAGCATAGTCTTTGATTGTGGTTTTGGCCGTCATCATAAACATGGCAGCGGGAATTCCTTTTCCGGAAACATCGGCAATAACCAAAGCGAGATGATCATCGTCAATCATAAAGAAATCATAGAAATCTCCGCCGACCTCTCTTGCCGTGGTCATGGATGCGTACAAATCGTATTCCTTTTGTTCGGAGAAAGTAGGAAAAATGCTGGGAAGCATATCGGACTGGATTTTTTCGGCAAGCTCTAACTCGGCTCCGATTCTTGCGGTGCTTTCCGTAAGTTCTTTCTGCTTTTGCAATATTTTCTGGCACCAGATAACCAGAGCCAGACTTGCTGCGGAAATGATGATATATTGCAGAAGTTTGACAAAATAGTTTGAAACGGTGGTATTAATAAGCATCAGCCGGCTGTCGTACGGGATATTTTTGACGGCATCGTCCAGCCACATTTTATTATTTGTAACGATAGTCGTGCCGGGTTTGTACTGTACAAAATTCAGGTCCAGCATTCCGTGATTTGCCCCGTAGAGGTAAGCGATATAGAAAACGACAATCGACAGGACTGCAATGAAGATGGTGTACTTTCTGTTGAAATACCGGATGGATAAAAGAATCGGAATGGCAATTAACAGGGTGACATTATAGGTAAGGACCGATGTGGTAACGGCAAAGACGATCGTCATTGCGGCCATCAGAATATATTTAATCCATTCTTTTTCAAATTTGAAAATCCGACTGATGACGGCAACCGTGGCCAGCAGAAGAATATTAAAAATCATCAGACCGCGGAACTGAACGCGAATGTAGAAAAATCCGGTTTCAAAAAGAAGCCAGGTAATTGCGACAATTCCGAGCGTAACCAAATTAATAATTGTCAGTAACCGGTTTGCATCGATCTCGTTCTCTTTTAAAATTTTGTTTGTATCCATTCAGAACTCCTTTTACGGAATGCCGTGCTTATGATGTGTTTTATGAGTTGAGCTCCTTAAAGCAGGAAGCATTGTTTTTATACAGTTTCTTAAAAACGCGATAATTTCGTTCGTATATTTCCCTGTTACGGATATCCGGAACGTATGTATGAGTGGGTTTGATCAGTTCCTTCGAAAGTTTCAGAACATCATCGCCCCGTATACCGCCTGCAACAACCAATGCAGCACCCATGGAACCGACTTCCTGGGCATTGTTTATAGTTTCTATGTTCCGGCCGGTAATGTCCGAAA
>CADCOL010000287.1 GCA_902803015.1 uncultured Lachnospiraceae bacterium
ACAAAGCGCTTTGATAAAAGAAGCCGTGAAGGAGTATTTCTCTTTGGTAACCTCGCCGGTAATTCTTTCCATGAAGGATTATCCGTTTGGTTCCACACCGAACCCGTTGTATTTAAACCTGATGTGGCAGCGCACACCGGGACTTACCTCTTTTTATTACAGGGTATCGGCATTGGGCTTTGCAATTTGTGTGGTTCTTTCTTTCATCGGAATACTGTCGGATCTTTTAGTATCCGATAAAGAAAAAATGAAAAACCTTGCCGTATCTTTATTGGAAGTATTGATTATAATTGCGTTTACATCTGTTCCCATATTTCTTTTGTCCGTTCCGGTTTTTGATTATCGGAATGCGATGTGTGCATACGGACTATGGGGGCTGTTGACAGGATGGAAGATGATAAAGAACCATGACAGGAAACTATTCTTTGTCGGAAAGGAAGTAAAATGGGAAAAACAGCATTAATCACAGGAATCACGGGACAGGATGGATCGTATCTTGCGGAATTTCTTCTTGAAAAGGGATATGAGGTTCACGGAATTATTCGAAGAGCATCCCTGCCGAATACCGAACGAATCGATCATCTGATTCGCGACGGGAAGATTAAATTGCATGAGGGTGATTTGACGGATTCGTCTTCGTTAATCCGAATTATCGGTGAAGTGAAACCGGATGAACTGTATAATCTTGCTGCGCAGTCCCATGTTCAGGTTTCCTTTGACGTGCCGGAATACTCCGGAGAAGTGGATGCAATGGGTGTGCTTCGAATTCTTGAAGCAGTCCGTATTCTGGGCCTGACTTCAAAAACGAAGATTTATCAGGCATCCACATCCGAACTGTACGGTAAAGTGGAGGAAGTACCGCAATCCGAAACGACACCGTTTCATCCGTACAGTCCCTATGCGGTGGCAAAGCAGTACGGATTCTGGATTGTAAAAGAATATCGTGAAGCATACGGAATGTTTGCGGCTAACGGAATCCTGTTTAATCATGAATCCGAAAGAAGAGGCGAAAACTTTGTTACCAGAAAAATCACGCTGGCAGCAGGAAGAATTGCGGAAGGATTACAGGATCATCTGGAACTCGGCAATATGGATTCCCTGCGTGACTGGGGCTATGCGAAGGATTATGTGGAATGCATGTGGTTAATGCTTCAGCAGGAGGAACCGGATGATTTTGTCATTGCCACGGGTGTGCAGCATACGGTTCGTGATTTTACGATAAAGGCATTTGCGGCAAACGGAATTACCCTTCGTTTTGAAGGAGAAGGTCTGGAAGAAAAAGGATATGACGAAGCAACGGGAAAAATGCTTGTTTGTGTAAATCCGCAGTGGTTCCGTCCTACAGATGTAGACAATCTTTGGGGAAATCCCGCAAAGGCTAAAAGTGTTCTCGGATGGAATCCGCAAAAAACTTCGTATGAAGAACTGGTTCGCATCATGGCGGAACATGACAGACAGATTGCAAAACGTGAAGCGGGAAGGAAATAAACTATGAATGCAGTACTGTTATCCGGCGGATCCGGAAAGCGCCTCTGGCCGCTTTCAAACGATATCCGTTCCAAACAGTTTATTAAATTTTTCAAAAAAGAAAACGGCGAATACGAGTCCATGGTGCAGAGAATGTACCGGGGATTGAAAACGGCGGATCCGAATGTGGTAATTACGGTTGCCACCGGGGCAAAGCAGATTTCGGAATTAAAGAATCAGCTCGGCGACGATGTCGGAATCAGCAAAGAACCTGATCGCAGGGATACATTTCCGGCGATTGTGCTGGCATGCGCGTACCTTGTGGATGTTATGCATGTTTCAGAGGAGGAAAGCGTTGTTATCGTTCCTGTGGATCCTTATGTGGAAGAGGGATATTTTCATGCACTGAAAAGACTCGGCGAGCTTGCAAAAACATCCGAGTCGAACCTGTGCCTTATGGGAATCAAGCCAACCTATCCTTCGGCAAAATACGGATATATTATTCCGAAAACATCGGACGAAGTATCGGAGGTTTCGATGTTTAAAGAAAAG
>CADCOL010000288.1 GCA_902803015.1 uncultured Lachnospiraceae bacterium
ATTACCATAACTTCATCAATCAGATTGTCGCCATCCGCAATATGACCGTAATGAACCGTATGGGAAGGAAGATCAGATAATCTTTCCCCATTCGGTTTTTTGAAAATTCGATCTGCTATTGTTACGGCCTCATCCCCGGATATTCTTACAATACCGATTCCGGAAGGAGAGAGGGCAGTGGCAATTGCCGCTATGGTTTCGCTCATAGTCATTCCTTATGTCTGTAAGGTTGAAAACTGCTCCGACAGAATCGGAGCAGTCCAAACGTTTTAGTATTTGATACTTATTATTTCTTTAATGTAACAACTACTTTTCTGTAAGGTTCTTCTCCTTCGGAATGTGTGGTTACATATTTATCATTCTGAAGTGCGGAATGAATAATACGTCTTTCGTAAGGATTCATAGGCTCCAAAGAAACCGGACGTCTGGTTCTTTTTACCTTGAAAGCAATGTTCTTTGCAAGATTCTCCAAAGTAGCTTTTCTGCGTTCTCTGTAATTCTCGGTATCCACCTTTACGCGAACGTATCCGTTTGTTTCTTTGTTTACTACCAAAGATACCAGATACTGAAGGGAATCCAGAGTCTGTCCGCGTTTTCCGATTAATACGCCCATGTCATCGCCGATAATATTTACATCCAGGCATTCCTCTTCTTCATTGTAGGATGCTTCCACAACTGCTGCAAGGTCCATGGCATGAAGAACACTCTTTAAGAAATCCACGCTCTTGTCTTCAATTTCTTTTGCATTGACTACGACTTTTTTCGCTTCTTTCTTTTCGGCTTTTTCTTCCTTCTTTTCTTCTTTTACGGCTTCTTTAATCTCTTTCTTTTCAGCCTTCTTTTCTTCTTTTACTTCTTTCTTTTCTTCCTTCTTAACTTCTTCGGCTGCAAGGATGGCTTCTTCGTTTTCCTCTTTTACACGTGCTTTAATTACCGCGTTCTTGGATCCGATTCCAAGGAAACCGCTGCTTCCTTCTTCCACAACTTCATAATCCAGTTTGGAACTCTCCACTACAAAGTGCGTACATGCTTCCGTAATGGCATCGTTAACTGTTTTTGCACTGAATTCCATATAATCCATTTTAATTATCCTCCAACTGCACGAAACTATTTATTGTTCCGTTCATTATAATCTTTTACCATATTAACGCGCTCTGCCAACGATTTCTTTGAACCGTCGCCCTTATTGGTTTTCTGTGATTTCTTTAAATATTCTTCCGCTTTTTGTTTGTCGGCTTTTATCTGTTCTTCCGACTTAGCGGTTGCTTCTTTTACGGTCTGCTTATTATCGGATACGCCTTTTACACTGTTAATCTTTTTGTCGATACCCTGTGCAAGAACACCTTTTTTCTTAAGCTTTTCCGCATATTTTTCTTTGTTCTTTGCAATGATGTCTTCCAGGTTCATGGAATCGATGTACTTATTGATTGCCACCTGCTGAATGGAACGAATAACAGAACCGGCAATCCAGTAAAGACCCATACCTGCGGGAAGTGTGAAGCAGAAGAACGCAGACATCAAAGGCATCATGTTGTTCATCATCTTCATGGATCCCATCATCGGATTATCCTTATCGGAAGATGCATTGTTGTTTGCCTGCGGTGTCAGTTTCAGGTTAATCCACTGGGTAGCCGCGGAAAGAAGAGGAATCAATATCGCGCCGATAATAATCCACCAGTTTCTGGAATCGGATGCCCACTGTAACTTAATGGTTTCCCAGGGTGAATAAGCAATATTCAATCCAAGGAAATTGTTGTAACGGTTTAATGTGGTAATTGCCGTATCAATCTGAGTTCCGAGGGAAGGGAAAAATGCTTTTACATTTGCCCAGTCCGCATTGGTCGCTCTGTTTAAAACATCAATAAAAGTATTGGAAACATATGTAATACCTTCCGTTGTTTCCATCGTAAATTTCTTATTCGTAAACTGTTTGGAAAAATACTTTGCGGAAGCCAGAGTCTGCATGAATTCCGCGCTGCCCTGAACATAAATCATTTTATCCACGAAAGTGGAATAAACTGCTTTTACCTGAGGAACATAAGCGGGAATTGCATAAATTACACGATACAGAGCAAACAGAATCGGCATCTGAATAAGGAGCTGTAAACAGCTGCCGGAAGGGGATACGCCGTATTTCGCATATACGGCTTTCGTTTCTTCCTGCATCTTCATCATGGAATCCTGATCGTTCTTACCTTTGTATTTGTTCTGAATTGCAGTAAGTTCAGGATTCATGATGGCAGACATCTTGGAGAACTTCTGCTGCTTAATGGTAAGCGGCAAAAGGCAAAGATAAATCACTATCGTGAAGATAATGATTGCCAGACCTATATTCGGAATTCCGATTTTATCCAGTAACCAGAAGATTCCCTGCATTAAAAATCCAAGCAGTTTGGCAACCGGTCCGATGATAAATGTGGAATTCTGCGTTAACAATAATTCGAACAATTTAACCTCCTAACCCGGTATTTCCTATATATTTAAGGAACCGGATCGTATCCTCCTTTTGAAAAAGGATTACAACGCAAAATTCTCCACGCCGCAAGGAAACTGCCCTTGAGGGCACCGTGCTTTTCAATTGCTTCCTTTCCGTAAGCGGAACAGGAAGGAAAATAAGGACACTTGGTGCTTTTCAGTGGAGATAAATAAATCTGATAAAAATTTATAATACCGATTAAAATTTTCTTCATGAAAAATATTTATGAATAAGGATTCTCATAAGCGATTGCAATGCTTCGACCGCTGCTTTGTTATCCAGCTCCTCCGCACCTTTTCTTATGATGACTACTATGTCTAAACCACTATCAGACATATCCTTTCGCAGTCTAAAAGTTTCTTTCACCAGACGTTTCATACGATGTCTGACGACACTGTTTCCGATCTTCTTGGATACGGAAACCCCTAATCTGTTTATATCAAGCTGATTCTTCGACACATAAATTACAAAATACTTATTGGCAAACGATTTGCCGGACTTGTAAACAGATTGAAAATCTTCGTTTTTTCTGAGTCTTTCCATATGGACTTATATGGCATAATAAAAGGCCACATTACGCGGCCCTTTAATTTATGCTGATAATTTTTTTCTGCCTTTAGCTCTTCTTGCTGCTAAAACTTTTCTTCCGCCGGGCGTGCTCATTCTTGCTCTGAAACCATGAACTTTTGATCTCTGTCTTTTCTTAGGCTGAAATGTCATCTTCATAACCAAATACACCTCCTTTACTTATGTCGAAAA
>CADCOL010000289.1 GCA_902803015.1 uncultured Lachnospiraceae bacterium
CGCATCAATAGGTGTCATTTTTGCTGCCTTGCCTGCGGGATAGAGTCCGAAGAACACGCCGATTCCCATCGAGAATATCGCAATAATGATAATCATAAGCGGATTGAAATCCGGGGCAAAACTGATGGATTCCTTTACCAGATGCGCTATCCAGCATGCCAGACCGGAGAAAGCATATCCGATGATAATTCCGATTACACCACCGGTTAAGGAAATCAGACCGGACTCAATCAGAAACTGCCACATGATGGAAGACGTTCTGGCACCCAGAGACTTACGGATACCGATTTCACGCGTCCGCTCGGTAACGGATACCAGCATGATATTCATAACGCCGACACCGCCTACGAAAAGGGAGATTCCCGCAACCATCATGATGAAGGCCGTGATTCCGGCGAGCACGCCTTTGATGGAGGAAATGGCGGAAGACAATTCGTATGAATAGATGACATCCTCTCCTCTTACATCAAGTGCCGCTTCAATATACTTTCTTGCTTTCGAGCTCATTTCCGTTGCATGAGCGGGCTCATCGACGAAAACATAGGCTCCCCAGATATTATCGGGATCCAGACCGTATTCGTTGTACAGAACGGTCGACGGAAGTTCCACCGAAATGGAAGGGTCCTCAAACTGGATTACGAGAAATGTGGTATCCTCGCCGTCTTCCGTAACCGTATCTTTCTTGGGCTGTTCTTTCTTATCGGTTTTACGAATTCCGATTACCTTCAGCGCAATCTCCCTGCCGGCCCTGGTATGGAAACGAAGCGTCTCGCCGAGTGCATCCTCCCTGCCGAATATTTTACGGGAACCGTAGGTATCGATTACGCATACGGGGCTGCCGTTTTCATAATCAACTTCATTAAATAATCTTCCGTAAAGGAGTTCATCTTTGGAAATGGTCTGTCGTTCCACATTTCCGCCATAGAGAGTAACTTCTTCTTCTTCCCCTCTGCGGTTTTCCACCACGCCGCTTAAACCGATATCATCCGAGTATCCCGTGATTTCAGGATACTTATCTACCAGCTGCTCCATGACACGTCTCGGAATCATCGTATCCGCACCGGCGTAAATGTTAAAATAACTGCCCACCAGTCCGTTTAAGGAACCGGAAACCCAGTTGGAGAATCCGTTACCGACGGAAAGAATACCCACTACGGAAGCAATTCCGATAATAATACCCAGCATGGTAAGAAAGGCTCTTACTTTGTTCATGCGGATATTGAAGTATGCCATTTTCCAATATTCGAAAAACTTACCCATGAATTACTCCTGTCTTAATGCCTCAATCGGGCTTAATTTGTCCGCTTTTTTGGCCGGATACATTCCGAAGAACATACCGATGACTGCGGAAAAGCCCACAACTCCGAGCACCACCAGCGGACTGATGGATGCCACAACGGTCATTTTGGTTATTTTACTTGCTATGAAGCAAAGCAGTGCCGCGCCCAGATACCCGAACAGAATTCCGAGTGCACCGCCTACGGCGGTCAGTACGGCAGCTTCCGCCAAAAACTGAATCATAATGGAGGAGACTCTGGCACCGAGCGCTTTACGAATACCGATCTCCTGCGTCCGTTCCGTAACGGATACCAGCATGATGTTCATAACGCCGACACCGCCGACTACCAGAGAAATGGCTGCCACGAAGGAGATAAAAATCGTAACGCCGTTGATAATCATGTTTACCTGATCCATAACGGAATCAAAGCTGGTATACGTCAGTTTCTTCTGTCCGCGAATGCCTTTTCTTGCTTCCAGAAGCCGGATGCAGCTGCGGATTACCGTTTTGGATTCCTTGGGATCCTTCGGCATCAGAAGAACACTGGAGAAACGATCGTCCAACGCACCGATTCCGAGTTCATCCGCATAAGCGGTATAAGGAATTTTGATTTCAATGGATTCCCCGCCTAAATTGTAAAGCTCCGAATCCTGTTTCTTACGAACACCGACGATCACGTAATCGGATTCTTTTCCGGTATCAAAGCGGAACGTAACGGTCTCTCCGAGTACACTTGTATGTCCGAAAATCTCTTTTGCACCGAATTCGTTGATAACGCAGACTTTCTTGGCATCATCGTATTCATCCCGGTTAAAGAAACGGCCGCTTAAGAATCCTGTGGTTTCCGATACACCGTATGTGTCGTTGCAGGCAATTACATTGGTATATATTTCCTGCTTTCCGGAAACAATTTCCACGTAGCCGTATTCTTCCATGGAAAACATTTTCAGTCCTTCCACGTTTTCCAAAACGGCATCCACATCATCCCTGTTCATTTCGGCATCTTCATAATACTCCAAAGCCGTTCCCGCCTTGATGTAAACCTGTGAGGAAAACATGGAATTCATGTCGCCGGTAATGGTTCCCTTGATTCCGTTTCCGAGGCTTACCACCATAATTACGGAGGAAATTCCGACGATAATGCCGAACATGGTCAGTATGGAACGCATCTTGTTGTCCCAGATACTCTTAAATGAAATTTTGAGATATTCAAAAAACTGTCCCATTGATTCTACAATCCTAAGTCCTTATTTGTTCTGCTGAAGCATAATCATGGATTCCGGGGAGGGAGTTGCCAGTTTGCCGTCTTCCAGTACACCGGTATAGTTGGTAACAATCAGTTCATCGTCTTCAATACCGTCAACGATTTCGATAAAGAGTTCGGAACTGGTTCCCGTCGTTACATATTTCTTGTGAACCATCATGGTTGACTTGTCAAAAGTGAAAATGAATTCGCCGGTTCCGTCGATGTTAACGGCTTCCACGGGTACCATACGGACATCCGTTACGGATGCGGTAAGAATGCTGCATTTTGCATCCAGACCCAGATAAATGTTGTCATCCGGATTGTCAACGGATACGGTTACCGCTACCTGCGCACCCGCATTACCTGCCTGTACGGCGGCACGGTTGATGGTACGGATTTTACCCTTGTATTCGTTCTTTAACATTTTGATGGTTACGTCCTGTCCCTCTTTCAGTTTCTCAAGATCGGACTTTCCGACACCTAAAGTAACATGTACATCATCAAGACTTACGAAAGTTACAATCGGGGTACCTGCTGCCGCGGTATCACCTTCGGTATAGCTCATTAACTGTACAACACCGTCGAAAGGAGCAATCAGACCGTTCTCGTATTTCTTTAATTCATCGATGGCATCCTGTGCCTGCTCTGCACTCAGTTCCGCACGAAGCTCGGTTGTGTCTTTGTCGTAGCCGTTTCCGAGACCGGACTTGTACTGCTCAACCTTCGCCTTTGCGGATTCAAGGTTTGCCTTTGCTTCCGCAAGTTTGGTCTTCGCATCGGTGTAATCCTTGGTCCATGCAGCCTGGTTATTGGATACGTTTTCGATTACTTCTTTTGCTTTTTTAATTTTGTTGTTTAAATCTTTTGTTTTGTTCGCATAGTCGATGGATACCTTGTATGCGTCAACCAATGCTTCCTTTTCATCATCGGAAAGAGTCTTGTCAAGAGTTGCCTCATATGCGGTTACCATTTTCTCGATAGCTGTAAGCTGAGCGGTATATTCCGCAATCTTTTCATTCTGATTATTGATTTCTTTTTCTACTGCCTTGCAGTCTTTTTCGTAAGCTTCATCTTTTTCGTAGATGTCCACTCTTGCCTGCTGCTTGTCAACTTCTGCCTGATACTTGGTTACGTCAGCCTGTGCCTGTGCAAGTTTGTTTCTTACATCGCCTTCGGACTGCTTTCCGCTCTTATA
>CADCOL010000290.1 GCA_902803015.1 uncultured Lachnospiraceae bacterium
ATTGTTTTGCTATATTCAATTATTATCGTTTATTTCGTCAAAAGCAATCGTTTAGCTTGTAAAGGAGGAAATTGATTATTACTTTACAAACATAATTTTTTATCTGTGGGCATCATCAGCGAAATTATGCATACCACTCTTCAAATGTATCAAGACAGATCATGCCGAGTGTACCACCAATTCCCGAACCGCAGTCAAGCGCTATATGATTGTTGCGGATAAAAATCTTGTCCGCCATATTTCCGTCAATCATGAAGCGGATTTCACGCGTCGGTGTGTGACCTGTCACAAGGTATTTATCCGGATAATAGACCGTCTCATAGTCGGTTTTTCCCCAGAGGAAGTCGTCCGTTGCGTAGTCTGACAGCGGCTTTTCTGGCAGGAATTTATAATCCTGATAGTTGCCGTGGATATCCGACATGCAATATACCATCGTCTACCCTCCCGGCTCAATCTCTTTCATGCAGCTCAATATACGGTCGCATTTCCCACAAGTTCGCTGCTTTGACCGCGTCCGCAAATTCCGTTTCCAGTATGCTGCAGGGACTTTCCAACACCTTTGTGATATAAGTTCTTGCTTTTTGCATCACATTAGTATCAACATTGATCAGATAGATCGACTCAATATCGTGCGAGCCAATCACAAGCTGATTCTTCTCCGCAAGATGCATCTCGAATTGAACAAATACGCCGTCAAGCCAGCCAACATACTGCAGTGCGTATCCGGCTTCGGAAACAATGATCCAACTGCTTCGCAACGCGTTTTCCCATGCGGGAAACAACTTCCATTTGAGCTTCTTATTATAGTCGGCGATCACCTTATGCTTGATGCCCAGCCGTTTCAATTCACCGGCGACACTGACGGATGGTTTTTCTTCGGGCGCCTTTAGCATTTCCATGCGGGGATTCCCGCCGTTTTCCGGGATCAGCAATAATGCCGCACTTCTAACTTTCATAATCCTGTTCATGCCCAGATTGACGCGATACTCGTTTTCACCGCCTTGCGTAAACAGGAACAAGCGATAGCCGGGTGTTTCAAACAATTTTGAAAGGTCATGGGCGTTTCCTGAAAAAACAGTGTTCATTCGTCATCCTCCTTTTAGCTAACGAAAAGAGACCGGCAAGAAAACCGATCTCTGACTCTATTATTCAACATATTACGTTAATTTCATTAAGGCATTTTTTGAGCATCTCTTCGGCTTCGGTATTGCACGAAATCTTTGATTTCAGCATGTCTATCACATCGGAATAACCGCTGTAAAACCAGTCGGATTTACAGAAAACACTGTTGCGGAGCTCGTTGTAACCTCTTTCTCCGAGCAGTTTTTGCAGTTTGAGCATGGCAATCATAAACACGCCGCGACGATAAATATATCCGGTTGTCTGCCGCAGGAAATATTTGGGATTCAGGTCTTTTGGTTCGCCGTTTTCTCCGATGTAGTCCCACAGGAAAAAGAAATTGACGTATTTGGTGAATTCATCTTTATCAAAACCAACTTCGCTAAAGCCGTTTTCCTTTAAATACTTCAGGGATTCATCCCAGTAATCACGTATTCCGCACTTTATACCCCGAAAGGCGTTAAACTTTGCCGGAACAAGCGTGAAGTTCCCGATCGTGTGATAGCTGTTGATATAATCGATCAAACCGTAGGTATTCTGCAATACCGCAAGAAATTTATCGTGCGTTTCTTGCTGGACGAAGTAATCCATCAGATGATTTCTGCTGAATCGTGTCATCTTCGGCATCTTCGGTATTTGATTGATTGCGGCACCCGCATGATCAACCATTGGAAAAAACAGTGAATTCATCGTTTCTCCGCCGAAAAAAGATTGAAACTCACTGACCATCCCGAAAGTATCTTTTCCCTTTTCCCACGAAAAAAGGGTTTTATAAATTGCATGAATCAATGCGTTGTTTCCTTTGATTCCCGAACCGTCACAATCGGCAAGCCCGGAATAGTTTTTCTTTGCTTCACTTGCAAAATTGATGGTTGCGTCGGGAAAATACCCTTTCTTTGGTTCAGCATCAGCCGCAATGTAAGTGATCCAGCGTTCAACCGGCGGCAAATTTGCATAATCATCTATTCCGCACTCATACTCAAAATTGTACTTATGCGGCTCCGACTGAGCAAGCAAGTTTTTGATGTTCTCAACTTTCAAAATTACCTCCTGTAAAAGTAATAGTTTTTTTGCTTACAAGATAATTATACACATGCCTGTGGGAGAATTCTCCCTCTAAATAGGTAATTATTCGGAAATCAGATATTTTTTTTGCAAATTTTTTATTTTTTCAACGACTGCCTCTCTCACGCTTGGCGGTGAAAGCACCTCTACCCTGTCTGAGTACTGGAGCGCCCAGTTCACGAGACCGAACGGACTGCATCTTACTGCGACAATGTCATAACCGTCATTCTGCGGCTCACTCTCTTTGATTTCAAAGCAATCTCCGAACCAGTCATGCAAAAAGGTGAAATCGGCTATTTGTCTTACGCGCTTGATTTTGAGCGTTATCTTCTCAGGCGCATCAAATGACATGTGAATATGCTGTTGTAAAAAGCCTTCGATCCCTCCGCTGAGCGCAAGCTCGTCACGGAGGTTTACAATATTTTGAAGCGGAACCATTAAAGACTCATCAACGGAGACGTCGGTCATTAAATCAATGCGCCATATAGAATAGGAAGCATAACCGTCAGCGGCTCCAATCAAATAAAACCTTCCCGAATATGCGGCTATATAATACGGGCTGACAACATAACTTCCAACCGCTTTCAACTTTTTGTCTGCACCGTAGCCGTTAAAGGAAAAGCGTATTCTTTTCTCATCTATAATTGCCTTTTTGATTTTTTTCAAGTTATCGTCAATCGCTTTGTTATCCTGCAGTACGGGTTCCCGGGTCTTTTGGATTATGTTTTTGCGGCCGGTGCCTGTGACCGCGCCCGCGATATCGTCAATTTTATCGAGCAGCCGGTCAGCTTCCGCTCGACTCAGATCAGGAACCGAAAACACACCCTGTTCCAGCAAAAATACGTCCTCTTCCGAAAGCGGTGCCTGGTAGAAGATATTTGTCATCTTCTGCCCCTCGCAAGGCTCGTTGGGGTTACCATAAACGATGCGCCTGTCGGACAATTGTCTATCATCGTTTAGCACATTGTCCATTGCACGAATCATCTCACGAAAGGTTTTTTCACTTCCTGTAATATCATATTTTCCTTCTTTAGAATTCTCATCGCATTCTTCTTTAATGGAATTAAAACTGGCAGTCTTACCGCTATGGGTGTTTCGTTTCAAATATTCAAGCAGTCTGAGAATTCTTTCGTATGAATTCATTTTATTAGGGGTATCGTTTTTATTTGAATTATTATTTACATTGGCCATTATTAATCCCTCGTCTTTCCCAGTTTCAAAATAATTATATCATAGTCGAAAACAATAAACAATATGCAGCCCTGATTTTCAGAGCTGCCGTTTCGCTATCATTCAGTGTTGCCTTTAGCGCTGCATCATGTCTAAGAACCATCTTTGCGAGCCTATCGCTTGACGAAGTCTGCAAGAGAGAATAATAAACCCTTATACGTATATAACAATTTCCAATCGTATGTTCTTGGCAATGACGGAAAAACCAAAGAGAACCACGGACAAACGCGTGGCGCTCGCCGGGGTTCTCAAATAAGATTTATTTTTTACGCGGTTTGCTTTCCCAAAACCACGTCATATTCCGC
>CADCOL010000291.1 GCA_902803015.1 uncultured Lachnospiraceae bacterium
GCAACATAATCCTTTACGGAAATCTTATCCTTTAAATCATTAATCAGACGTCCTGCGGTTTTTGCACCAAGTCCGGGCGTCTTGGCGATGGTCTTAGCGTCTTCTTCGATGATTGCACGCTCGATTTCACGGATTCCGAGCACGGAAAGCATCGCCTGTGCGCTCTTCGGACCTACACCGTTTACAGAAATCAGAATCTTGAATAAATCCAGCTCTTCTTTCTCAAGGAATCCGTAAAGCATAAAACGGTCTTCCGCTACGGATGTATACGTATAGACCTTGATTTCGCTTCCGACAGCGGGCAAAAGCATTGTCTGCGAGTCGTAGACATGCACGTTGTAGCCGACGCCGTTGACGTCAATAATTAAGTTGTCTTCTTCCGCATCCGCGAGGATGCCGTTCAAATATGCGTACATGGTTTTTTCCTGACGCCTCCGAGTACATGATACTAAAAACTAATAACTTTTTTGAGTATAGGTATCAACAATCGTGCGAGCCCTCCGGTCAGGGCGCCGCAGATCAAGCCTGCAACCAGTAAAACCGGCAGGTAACTAAGAATTGCAGGTGATAAAGTAACCGCAACCGCCACAAGAATCTGCCCGGTATTATGCAAAACGCCACCAATCATTCCAATCCCGATCGATGAAAATGCCTTTTCCTTACGGTACAAAAGCGTCATCCCAAGAAGGCTTAAAATCGCACCCGCAAGCGAATACGCCAATGCATAAATATTTGAAAACAGAATCGCGGTAAGCACTACACGAAGCAGATTTACAATCCATGCTTCTTTCGGCCCCATCAGGTAAAGAATGATTAAGATAAATGCATTCGCAAGACCGATTTTAATTCCGGGAACCGATGGAACAATCGGAATCAGAACCTCCACATAGGAAATGATCATGGCAAGCGCCAAGAACATGCCCATATAGGCGAGTTTTTTAAACGTATTCCCGGGTTTATTCTCCGTTTCTTTCATTTGGACCCCTCCAAAACCACGGAGATTTTATGCGGCAGACATATGATGGTATCGCCCTCGTTTACGGCGTTCTTCGTATTGACGCAAATCTGATTCTTGCAGTCACTTTCGGTAATCGATGCTTCGCAATCCTTTATGACAAGAGTATTATAATGCCCGTCGGAAGTTTTGATTATGATTTCGGCATCCTGATTCAGTGGATATCTTCCGATTTCCTCGTTCTTTTCATAAACAACGCAGTCTATCCCGTATCCGGACGGAGTCATCACATTATGTTTCACAATCCAGAACGCAAGAACCCCGATCAGTCCGCAGACTGCAACAATAAGAAGGATTAAATCTCCCTTCTTCATAACCTATTCCCCGTCACCGCATTTCGGCATGGCAAGCGTTCCGGTTCTGGAAATCTCGACGATATTAAACTTTCGAACCATCGATAAGAGTTTTTCGATTCGATCCGGCGTATCGCAAAGCGTAATAATCATATGTGTCGTTGTGGCATCCACGATTTCCGCCTTCAGAAATTCGCAGATTTCCATGATTTCACGGCGCTGGTCGGACGTATATTTGATTTTTAAAAGAATGACTTCCCTGCAGATGGCCTGTTCTTCGGAAAAAGTACGCACTTTAATAACATCCAGCTTTTTATTGAGCTGTTTTTCAATCTGTTCCAAAGTATGCGGTGTTCCCGAAGAAAGAATCGTCATGCTCGAAACGGTTTTATCCTGCGTTTCTCCCACGGTCAGGGAATCGATATTGTATGAACGTCTGGAAAAGAGCCCTGCGACTTTGCAAAGCACACCGGAACGGTTTTCAACCCATACGTTGTAAATTCGTTTCATACTGTCCTGCTTTCTTTTAATACGCGGTAAATGCGTCGGAATCCACGTTTACTTCTACCAGATAAGGTCCTTTTTCGTTAAAAACAGCCTCAAGCGCATTCAGTTCTTTATTGTTCTTGATTCGCCTGTACGGAATTCCGTAAGCCTTGGCAATCAGCGAATAATCCGGAACCGCGCCCAGATCAACCATCGTATAACGATTCTCATAGTGATAATGCTGGTATTCGCGAATCATGCCGAGCGAACGGTTGTCCATGAGGATAATTTTAATATCCGGTCCGATTTCCGCAAGTTTCGATAATTCGGATAATACCATCTGCAATGCTCCGTCACCGATCGCGCAGACAATCTGAGCATCCGGATCGGCAAAATGCGCACCGATTGCGGCAGGAAGCGAGTATCCCATGGTTCCCATCCCGCCGGAGGTAAAATATTTGCCTCCCTTGCAGATATAATTTGATGCGGAATAAATCTGGTTCTGTCCGACATCCGCTACATAAATTCCGTTTTCGTCCAAAAGTTCCGAAACGGTTTTGACAAGAAGGTTCGGATCCACATATTTTGCAGTGGACTGCTGTTTTTCGTCCCTGGTTTTACTGTAACGAATCAGCTGTTCGGTCCAGTCTTTGAAATCACACTTCAAATCCGCCTTGTTCAGTTCATCAAAAATCAGTCCGGCATCCCCTACAATCGGAATGGAAGGACCTGCATTCTTTCCGATTTCCGCAGGATCGATATCAATGTGTACCAGGATTTTATCTTTGGTAATCAGATCCGGCTGGCTGACTGCACGGTCTGCCACACGCGCTCCGACCATAATTAAAAGATCGGATTCGTTCATGGCTTTGTTTGCGTATTTTTTGCCGTTATTTCCGACCATACCCATATAAAGCGGATGGTCGCTACGCATCACACCGATGCCCATCATCGTGGAAACAACCGGCAAATTGTATTTCTCGGCAAATGCCGTAACTTTCTCTCCTGCTTTGGAAGAAATAACACCTCCACCGACGCAGAGAATCGGGCGTTTGGATTCTTCCAGTACTTTCAGGACTTTCTTAATCTGTACCGCATGCCCTTTCATTGTGGGCTTGTAGGTACGAAGATTTACATTTCCGACGGGCGCAAATGCACCGCCTTCATTGTTCTGTACATCAACGGGCAAATCGATTAAAACCGGACCTTTACGACCCGTGGATGCGATATGGAATGCTTCTTTTACAATTCTCGGAATATCTTTTGCGGTACGAACGGAATAGGAATATTTTACAAATGACTCTGCAGCACCGATAATATCGGCCTCCTGGAACATATCGCTTCCGATTTGTTCGGTCGGAACCTGCCCGGTAATGCAAACAATCGGAATGCTGTCTGCAAAAGCCGTGGCAATTGCCGTAATCAGATTAGTGGCACCCGGACCGGACGAAACCGCACAGACACCGACTTCGCCTGCCGCTCTTGCATAACCGTTTGCGGCATGTCCCGCGCTTTGTTCCGTACGCATTAAAACCGGGTTGATTCCGGAATCTTTAAGCGCATCGAAAAAAGGGCAGATAGATACCCCGGGATACCCGAAAACATATCTTACGCCCTCCTGCTCTAATGCTTTAGTTAATAAATTCGCACCGTTCATTTTAATCCGTCATTTTCGTATTTTATTTGGCATTGCGCATTGCAATTCCAACATTCTTAATCTCAATTACTGCGTTTCCGTAGTTAAAATTCGCTTCCGCCAGCGCAGCCTCATCAATCTGTTCTCCGTCCAAAGCTTTATGGAAATTGGTAACCGCTTCGCTCATCAACTTAGCTGCATTCTCCACATGCTCTTTTGCATCGGGCACTTCCTTCGGAGGCGTCACCTTTGCGAAGGCCTGTAAATCCTTATCCAGTCCGTCAAGCTGCTTTAACATTTCTTTGCATGCATCGCCTTTCTTCGGATCGATTGCATTGATGGCCTGATCGTATTCCTGGACCTTGGTATAGAATTCATTAGCCTTTACAGTGTATTCTTCCACGGTCATCTCGCCTTTTTTGCATCCGGCAAAGGGAATGCAAACACAGATTGCCGCAAGAATCAGAAGAACTTTTTTAATACTCTTTTTCATAATTGCCTCTTTGGTATTTAAACGAAATTCTTAATAAATAAAGCCGTCCAATGAATTGAACGGCTTTATAATAGTCAAATCATCAGCTAATCAGCCTTTGTTGAACCAGTTAACTTCACCGAAGATAGGAAGCTTGTAATCTTCATCGCCCTTAGCAATGTTTACGATTGCCATGATGGAGAAAATGCAGCCTACGATGTAACCGATGCAGGGGATGCACCAAACGATAGAAAGAATAAGTCCCTGTGTAATCATTCTGGATCCGAGCTCATCTTTATTATCCTTGAAGTTAATGAAAGCAATAAGCCAGGGAATGATAGTGCAGTGAAGTAAGATTAAACCAGTTTTTTTGCTCATATCAAATTCTCCTTTATACGTATAATTTAGTGGAATAACAAAACTACAAATACATATTAAACACAAAATGTAGTATTGTCAATAGTTTTCGTCACAATTCGTTTTATATTATTTTAAGAATTCTTTCGATTACAGGGAGTATTTTTCAACCACGTGGAACGGATCCTTGAAAATGTGGTTCGAAGGTACGAATCCGCGGACACTCGAAGTCGGATAAACGTTGGAATGACGTCCGATAACGGTACCGGGATTCAGTACGGAATTGCATCCTACTTCCACTTCGTCACCGAGCATTGCGCCGAATTTCTTAAGACCGGTTTCGATTCTTTCGTCGCCGTTTTTAACAACTACAAGTGTTTTGTCGCTCTTTACGTTACTGGTTACCGCACCGGCACCCATATGGGACTTGAATCCGAGAACGGAATCGCCGACGTAATTGTAATGAGGAACCTGAACATTGTTGAAAAGAATAACGTTCTTAAGTTCGGTGGAGTTTCCGACTACGCACTTTTTGCCGACAATCGCATTGCCGCGGATGAATGCGCCGGGACGAACTTCGGTTTCCTCATCGATGATGCAGGGACCGATAATCGTTGCGTTCGGATAGATTTTTGCACTCTTTGCAATCCAGATATTGCCTTCTCTTCTGTCGAATTTGTCAGCGGGAAGGGATTCGCCGAGCGTAATGATGAAGGTTTTGATTTCGGGAAGCACTTCCCAGGGATAGGTCTTTCCTTCAAAAATTCCCGCTGCGATGGTCTCCTCCAGATTGTAGAGATTCTTGATCATAAGTACTTCTGACATAGGTTTTACCTGCCTTTCTTGTAATATTGTGAAGCATAGTTAAAATATTTGTTTAAATCACTTTGGTTCCTTAAGTTTTTGACGGTGTTCGTATTTTTCCGTACAAAATCTTCGAGCTTTATCATGTACTCTTTTTTGTCAAGATTACCTTCCGCCACCATGGTTAAGCCTTTTTCCCAGCTTGCGGTAAGCGACGGGTTCAAAAGCGCTTTGATGGAATTTAATACGACATCATGTACCATCTCGCCGAGCAGGGTCGGTGTAATAATCTGCGTCTTTTTATTAAGGGCCAGATATTTGTTGTTTACCAGTTTTGTAAGGATTCCGGCTCTGGTAGCTGACGTTCCGATTCCGCTTCCTTTCGGCATATGCGCACGCAGTTCTTCGTCTTCGATTAACTGTCCGGCATTCTCCATGGCAAGAATCAGACTACCGGAATTATAACGTTTCGGAGGTGTGGTTTCGCCTTCTTTAATCAGAAATCCGACGCAGGGAACCGTATCGCCCTTCTTAAGCTTCGCAAGAGATTTTAAGAATGCTTCGTCGCATTTTAAATCTTCGGTTTCGTCGGCATCTTTTTTTGATTCTTCCTCGTCCTGCGAATCGGAATTCTCTTTTGCCTGCGAACCCTCATCCTTCGCATCTTCCGCTTTATTCTTTGCAAAAGAATTCACGGTTACTTTTAAATAGCCTTCTTTTTGCAAAACCTTAAACGAGGTAAAGAATTTCTCACCGCGCATGGAGGTAACCAGCGCAAGTTTTTCATATTCCGCAGGCGGGAAAAAGATGCTTAGGAATCTTCTTACGATGACCTCATATACTTTTATCGCCGTGGGATTTAAAGAATTTAAATTGTTTAAACCCTGTCCGGTCGGGATTATCGCATAATGGTCCGTAATCTGCTTGTCATTGACATATTTTGTCGATGCAATCTTTTTATAAAGTCCGAGTTCCAATGCTTCTTTGGCAAATTCCGAACAAACCGGATAATTCAAAAGCCCTTTGATATTCTTATCGATTTCCTTGGCAACCGCGGTGGAAAGTACTCTCGCATCGGTTCTCGGATATGTTACCAGCTTCTTTTCATACAATTCCTGAATAATCGCAAGCGTTTGATCCGGATTGATTTTAAACAGCTTTGAAAACTCGTTCTGCGCTTCTGCTAAGTTAAACAAAAGCGGCGCCTGTTTTTTATCTTTCTTTTTCTCGATATTCTCGATGATTGATTCGCCGCGGTACTCTTCTTTTTCCCATTCGGCGGTTCCGGAAACGTATTCAATGCATTCCGTGGCATCTTTTCGTTCCTTAAATCCGTTTTCCTTGTAAAGAAGCGGGGAATTCTCGTATTTCGAACCTTCCACGGCACGGAATTCGCCTTCCACGACGGAACCGAAAATGTCATTCTTTACAAGCACCCTGTAAAACGGCGTCTTTACGAAATCGCGGATTTCACGTTCTCTTTTGACTACCATTCCGAGCACGCAGGTCATGACGCGGCCGACCGAAATGACACATTTATCGGCATGCAGATAATCCTTTACCTGATAGCCGTACTTTAATGTCAGTGCACGGGAAAAATTGATACCCATCAGATAATCTTCCTTCGCACGAAGATATGCGGCATCGGAAAGATCATCGTATTCGGAAATGTCTTTGGCTTCTTTTAAGCCGCGTTTCATTTCCTCTTCGGTCTGGGAATCGATCCAGACACGTTTTTCGTTTTTGCCGCTTACATTCGCTTCCTGACGGACGAGACGGTAAATATATTCTCCTTCGCGTCCGGAGTCGGTGCAGACATAAATCGCCGAAACATCGTCACGCGTTAACAGTCCTTTCACGATTTCAAACTGTTTCTTTACGTCTTTGATGACTTCGTATTTGTATTCTTCCGGCAAAAAAGGAATCGTGTCAAACGACCATTTTTTGAATTTTTCGTCATAAACTTCGGGATACGACATGGAAACCAGATGTCCCACGCACCAGGTAACGATAAAGCGCTCACCTTCCAGATACCCGTCGTTTTGCTTTAAATTTTCACCGAGTACCTTCGCAAATTCTTTTGCCACGGAAGGTTTCTCGGCGATTAAAACGATTTTACTCATATATCAGAAATCCGTTCGATCCACTAAATAAATACTTTCGTCGTTTTCCGCAAGATCGAGGATCTCGTCTTCGAATCCGTCCAGGGAAAACAAAAATACATAATCCGCGCGAAGATGCGTCTCTTTTACGCATTTCATCGCTTCTTCATACTCAGCCAATGAGTATTTGCCGGCACCGCGCTTACAGAAACCGAATAAGAAATTGCGATCCGCATCCTGTGCGATAATGTCCACGGTACCGATTTTACCCACCCATTCCCCGTATTTGGTAAAATGAATCGGCAGCATATCGCGCTCGTTCATCAGGCATAAGAATTCCTCACATACCTGCGGGAATACATCCATGCAGTATTCATTGACGGAAGGCGCGATAAAGCGGTTGTAAAATACCTCTTCATGCATGTTTGCAAGGAAGCTTTCGTTGGGATAAACGTAGGTAAAATAGAACTTCACCATCGGATTGGCGATCCGGTACATTCCCTTCTTGGTATTCTCTTCGCCCGGTGTGTCAAAGGACTGCACTTTTTCGACGATGCAGAGATTGATTAAATTCTTAAGATAAACGCTGATTTTCGCTCTTGAAAAGCCGGTATGCAGATACAAATCGTTTAATTTGTTTCTGCCTTCGGCCAAAGAAGCCAGAATCGATGCATAGCAGGCCGGTTCTCTTAAGACCGTTTTGATTAAATCGATTCCGTAATGACGGAACATTCCGTTCGGTTCGAGGAAATTGCGGATGATCAGACGTTTTAACGCAAGATCCGCATCAAAGAATTCATAGGCATCCTGATATCCGCCGATTAACGCATACAGATTCAAAAGCTCGTCGAAACTGTTATTGTCGTTTAAGCAGACAAGGTCGATGTATTTTAAAGGATTTACCTTTAAGTAATTTGCTTTTTTGCCCTCTTCGGAAAGCTCTTTCGAAATGTGATTTAAAACACGGTCACAATCCGAGCAGGTAAGAAGCACCGTTACGCGGTTCTGGTAACGGAATTTCTCCACGAACGCGAAAAGTTCCCTGCGAAAGGCTTCATCGGCATCATATGCAAGCTGAAAATCGGAAATTACAAGAAGTTTCTTTGAAAGGGAATGCTCGTTTCCTGAGGAAATGATTCCTTCAAAAATCTCTGACAGAGAGGAATCCTCCCGCATCTTTAAGTTTCTCGCCCATAGATAGGTCTGTTCTTTGTTCGATGCGGGAACACAGCTTAAATACGTGGTATTCTTCCCTTCCGCGAATTCACGCACAAGGGAAGAAATACCCGATAATTGTTCACCGTAAAGGATAACGATACTGCTTTCGGAGCGCGAAAAGAAATCGTTTAACCGGTTTATTTCAATCGATCGACCCTGAAGCATGTATTATCCCCCACACAAAAGTTTTCGCAACAAATTCGTTGCTTTAAGAAGAACATATTACTTTGCAGTAATGTATCCTTTTGCCTTTAATAATTCCGCACAGAGTACGGCTCCGCCCGCAGCGCCGCGAACGGTGTTATGGGAAAGACCCACGAATTTCCAGTCATAGATGGAATCTTCACGGATACGTCCGACGGAGATGCCCATACCATGCTCGAAATCAACATCCAAAGCTACCTGGGGACGATTGTCGTCTTCCAGATACTGGATAAACTGCTTCGGAGCGGAAGGAAGTTCCAGTTCCTGAGGAAGTCCCTTGAAGTTGCGGATTGCTTCGATTAACTGCTCCTTGGTGGGCTGTTTTTTGAATTTTACAAATACCGTTGCGGTATGTCCGTTTAATACCGGAACGCGGATGCACTGGCTGGTGATTTTAATAAAATCAGCGGGCACAATCTGTCCGTCTTTTACTTCTCCCCAGATACGAAGCGGTTCTTTCTCACTCTTTTCTTCTTCGCCGCCGATGTAAGGAATGATGTTTCCTTCCATTTCCGGCCAGTCCTTAAAGGTCTTGCCCGCACCGGAGATTGCCTGATAAGTGGAAACGATTACCTCGTAAGGTTCGAATTCCATCCATGCGCTTAAAACGGGTGCATAGCTCTGGATTGAGCAGTTCGGTTTAACGGCAATGAAACCGCGCTTCGTACCGAGACGTGCTTTCTGTGCTTCGATGACTTCCGCATGCTGGGGATTGATTTCCGGTACCATCATCGGTACATCGGGAGTCCAACGGTGTGCGGAGTTATTTGATACAACGGGAATCTCTGCTTTTGCATATTTTTCCTCGATTGCACGAATCTCATCCTTGGTCATATCAACCGCGGAGAATACAAAATCAACTTCCGCCGCAATCGCATCGATATCGTTAACGTCTTTTACGATGATATTCTTTACTGCTTCGGGCATCGGGGTGGTCATTTTCCATCTGCCGCCGACTGCCTCTTCATATGTCTTTCCGGCACTTCTGGGGCTTGCTGCAATCGTTACCACCTCAAACCAGGGATGGTTTTCAAGAAGGGAAATGAAACGCTGTCCAACCATTCCCGTTCCGCCTAAAATACCGACTTTTAATTTCTCACTCATAGTTCTTTCTCCTAACTGTATAAAAATTTAAAGCGATTATATGCGCTTTTTTGTATCGTTGCAAGACTTTTTTGATGATTTACACATAAAATCAACGACGAAATGCTTACTTACATTCCAAGTGCATTCTTATATCGCAAAATTGCCTCGTTCATGGCTTCTTTTCCGGGAGCTCCCTTTGTAAGACGCTTGTTAACGCAGGTTTCCAGGGAAATTGCTTCGTATACGTCTTTTTCAAATACGGGGCTGATTTCTTTTAACTCATCCAGGGACAAATCCTCGATTGCACAGTTCTTGTCGATGCATTTTAATACCAGTGCACCGATAATTCCGTGCGCATCACGGAATGCAACACCGTGCTTTACCAGATAATCCGCTGCGTCCGTGGCATTGGTAAAGCCCATCATTGCGGAACGCTGCATAAC
>CADCOL010000292.1 GCA_902803015.1 uncultured Lachnospiraceae bacterium
CCGTTGCATCCGCATAAAAGAACCCGAATCATTTATTCCAATGCTCCTTATAAAATACCGTAGTTAATCATTTCATTTTTCAAAAGCTCGGCATGCGCCTCATCCATCTCGCAAAGCGGGCTTCTGTATACTTCAAGGCATTTGCCCTGAAGAACCATTGCTTTCTTTACGGGAATCGGATTGACTTCGCAGAACAAAGCATCAATCAAAGGAATGGCTGCAAGCTGAAGATCTCTTGCTTTCTCCACATTGCCGTCGAAGAAGTACTGGCAGATATCATGTGCCTGCTTCGGTGCAACGTTGGAAAGTACAGAAATAACGCCCTTTCCGCCGAGGGAAAGAATCGGAACTACCTGATCGTCGTTTCCGGAATAAATATCTACTTTTCCTTTTGCAAGCTGTGCAAGTTTTGCAATCTGTGAAATGTTTCCGCTTGCTTCCTTGATTCCGACAATGTTTTCCACTTCCGTGCAAAGTTTTACACAGGTTTCGGGAGTAATATTCACACCCGTTCTGGAAGGTACATTGTAAAGAATGCAGGGAATCTTTACGCTGTCCGCAATCGCTTTGAAGTGACGGAAAAGTCCCTTCTGGGTTGCTTTATTGTAGTAAGGAGTCACCAAAAGCAGACCGTCCACACCGATGCGCTCCGCTTCGGTGGAAAGGTGGATTGCTTCTGCCGTACAGTTCGAACCGGTACCTGCGATAACGGGAATGCGTCCGGCTACCTGGCGTACGCAGAATTCAATTGCCTGAAGATGCTCTTCATGGGAAAGGGTTGCTGCTTCACCGGTCGTACCGCAAATAACAACGGCATCGGTGGACCCTTCAATCTGTTCTTCTATAATCTTTGCGAACCGGTCGTAATCAATGCTGAAATCCTCTTTGAAAGGGGTAATAATTGCTACTGCGGCTCCCGTAAATAAAGACATCTTAATATCCTCCTTAAAATGCATAAATTACTATTTTCTCGCTTATATTATAATGGAAAACCCAAAGAAGTCAACCAAGAATGCTTCGACTTTCGTTATGGATAAGACTGCACGAATATGGTATGATAAAGATGTATCCAGTCACCCGGAAAGGATGTTTCGATGAAGCTTTGGAATAAATTCAAAGAATTCTTAAATATTCCACCGAGAGAAGGCGCAGAGTTTAAAGATCTTGCGGTTTTTATCCGTTCGCTTTCCGTCATCTTTCTCTTCTATTTCGTTCTGACCTCCGTGGCGCTTTTTGCCACCACATACTACCTCATTTCCCTTTTGGAATTCTTATGCTGCGGACTTTTCTTAATGGTATTCGTTTATACCTATCGGAACCGCACGAATTTCGCCATGAATTGCTTCGGTGCCGTCATTGTCGCGGCTCCTACGATTCTTGCACTGGTCACCGGATGGAAAACCAATTTTCAGTGGTGTCTCATTGTAGAAATTCTCGTATTGTATTTTTCCCTGGAAATCGATAAAACGACAAAGCATCGCCTTTTTCAGGTAATCTCGGTTGACTTCATCGTACTGGCCATCCTTACCCATGTATTCCCGAACAATCTGGAACTTCCCTACGGATGGGCCATCTATTTCCATGCGGTATCCGGCTTATTCTACGTGCTTGTAATCCATGTCATTGCATTCTTCTACTCCAACAAGTTCAACGTTGCGGAAGAAAACCTGCGCGACATTAATGAACGGTTGCGTGAAATGGCTTCCACGGATGCACTCACCGGTCTGACAAACCGCCGCGTAATGCATGAAGAACTGACGCTTCTTGCATACAATCACGAGCGCGACAATACACCGTTTGTAATTGCCATTGCGGATATTGACTTTTTTAAACACATCAATGATACCTACGGACACGAAGCCGGAGATCACGTGTTAAAACAGATTTCTTTGATTTTCAAGGAAACCATGTCCGGAAAGGGTAAAATCGCCAGATGGGGCGGCGAAGAATTTCTCTTTGTATTTGAAAATGCCACCGGTAACCAGGCGACGGGAATTCTGGACAACATGCGCAAACAGATTGAGCATACGACGTTTGATTTTAAGGATAATCATATTAAAGTAACCCTGACCGTCGGAATCGAGGATTACTCGAGAATCTCAGGTGTCGAGGCGACCGTTTCCAAGGCGGATGCCAAACTCTATCAGGGCAAGACGGAAGGCCGCAACCGCGTGGTGTATTAAACCGCCATCCATGAGTAAACGAATAAAGCCCCGGCTGCACCGTGCACTCCCCAAGTAAATACCAAAAAGTCCCGGCTGCACCGCAGCCGGGGCTTTTTTTATTTTCTTGTATATGTTGTAAACGTATACGCCAGATCGAAGTAAGTCTGCTCATCGCTTTCTTCTTCAATCTCCCACTCGGGATCTTTATCCAGGTTCGGAAAATACGCATCCGCTTCATAAGCATGATCGATTTTCGTAATGATCGCCTTTGTACAATAAGGCAAAAACTGTTTGTAAATGCTTGCTCCGCCGATAACGTAGATTTCTTTGTCTTCGTATTTGGATGCTTCTTCAAGCGCTTCCTCCACGCTTCTTACCACGATTTCCCCGTTGCCCGAAGCCTGCGCGTTCTTTGATAAAACAATGTTGACGCGATTCTTTAACGGAAGCCCGTTCGGGAATGATTCCAGGGTTTTTCTTCCCATGATAATCACGTTACCGCCCGTAACGGCGCGAAAATTCTTCATGTCGGATGGGATGGAAACCAATAACGCATTATTCTTTCCGATTCCCCAGTTTGCATCCACTGCTGCAATTGCACTGATATTTTTCACAATTCCTGCTCCTTACATTCATAAATCTATGGTAGTCTCGCTATCTCAGGCAGCCGCCATGCAGACTGCTGTTGTGTATCTTCTTAGATTGCGATCGGAATATTCTCAATCTGCGGTCCGGTCACGTAATTCTCCACCTTCACGTCATTTCGTGTAAACTCATAGAAATCGTGGATATCCGGATTCAGCCAGAATGTCGGCGCATCGTAAGTCGGGCGCTCAATGAGTTCTTTCACGATTGGAATATGGCGGTCGTAAATATGCGCATCCGCAATTACATGCACGAGTTCCCCGACCTTCATGTCGCAAACCTGAGCAAGCATATGAACAAGTACCGAGTACTGTACAACATTCCAGTTATTTGCGGCAAGCACATCC
>CADCOL010000293.1 GCA_902803015.1 uncultured Lachnospiraceae bacterium
AGGCCGAGTACCTTCGGGGACTGACGAAGCATCCAGTTATCTGCTTTGGAACCTGCGAGTCTGGTGCAGTGAATTCTGGACTGCTGTCCCGCACCGATACCGATTGCCTGTCCGCCCTTTGCGTAGCAAACGGAGTTGGACTGGGTATACTTTAAGGTAATCAGGGAAATGATTAAGTCAATCTGTGCAAGTTCGGGAATGTCCTTATTCTGTGTAACGATATTGGAAAGGAGTTCCTTGTCGATCTTGAATTCGTTTCTGCCCTGCTCGAAGGTGATGCCGTAAACATCCTTATGCTCTAAAGGAGCCGGCATGTAGTCTTCGTCGATTTTAATTACGTTGTACTTTCCGCCCTTCTTGGAAGAAAGAATTTCAAGTGCTTCGGGCTCATATCCGGGAGCGATAACGCCGTCGGAAACTTCTCTTTTGATAATCTTTGCGGTAGAAACGTCGCAAACATCGGATAATGCGATAAAATCGCCGAAGGAAGACATTCTGTCCGCACCTCTTGCTCTTGCATAAGCGCATGCCAGAGGAGAAAGTTCTCCGAGATCATCCACCCAGTAAATCTTTGCAAGGGTATCACTCAGGGGAAGTCCTACCGCAGCGCCTGCAGGGGATACATGCTTAAAGGAAGTGGCTGCGGGAAGTCCCGTTGCTTTCTTTAATTCCTTTACAAGCTGCCAGCCGTTAAAAGCATCCATGAAGTTGATGTAGCCGGGCTTTCCGCAAAGTACTTCGATGGGAAGTTCTCTTCCGTCGTTTACGAAGATTTTGGAAGGCTTCTGATTCGGGTTACATCCGTATTTTAATTCCAACTCTTTCATACTGTCTCTCCTTAATCGCTTTTTTAGTTATTCTTATTGCAGATACGGGTTTCGTACTTGCCGGTCTCGATATCGATAAAACGAACAAATAAGGAAACCTTGTTATCTTCGTTTAAGTTGTTCCATACGAGATTGGTGAACTCATCGATATTGCCCTTGATGTCCACCCATTCCGGTTCGCCTTCAAAGGAAGGTAAGGGATTGCCGTCTTCCATATAAGTATGAATGAAGCGGCCTTCGCCTTCAAACGGATGCTCATATGCAAAAGTATAGCGGTTGCATGCGCTGTCACGTCCGGCATCGGATTTTAAAATCGACATCGCATAGCTGTATTTGCCGTTTTCAACATGCATTACGCCGGAGATACGCGGAGTTAAATTGGGCGCGTCGGGCTCGAATTCACGGCTTCTTAAGGACTGTTCAAAAGTAAGCTGCTTATCCATTCCCTCATAAATCGTATCGGTCTGGTCACCGTTTGTAACGATGGTCTTGTTGCCGAGTACACGAACGGGTGCATAGATTATCAAAGACGGATCTTCCATCTTGGAAGGGTCAAAAGCCTGTGTACGGATTCCTTCGCCGTCTTCCACGAAGACACGGTTTCTCGAATTCGTGCTTCTTCCCATAATAAAATAGGCACAAACCGCACTCTTACCATCCTCGGATTTACCGATGACAATCCCTCTTCCGGGATATGCGTTTGCACCAAGCTGCGCTGCCAAAGATCTTTTTTCCATAGCGACTCTCCTTGTAGAATTATTACTGTTTATCGTCAAATCGCACACGCAAATACCATGTGAAAATATACGATATGACAAAAAGAAAACCGCTTTGAATATACCATATCCTGCTGCCCTGTGGCAACCTAAATCAGGCAAAAAAATCGGGCTTCCCGCGTCTCGGGAAGCCCGTAATTATAAGCATTTACATAATATTTTTCGCGTTTGTTCACATAGCGTGAAGCCTGCGGTTTTTGGTTGACATAACTCTCGACTTATTCTTTGGAAGAATTATTTAGCTACGATCATGTCGGAATCCATAACCGTATCATACGAGCAGCTGGACAAATCGTTGATGTCGCGCTTCTTTCCGGTCTTGTCGCTGTGTGCGATATAAACTGCAAAATGGGAACCGGTGCTGTCCACACATACACAGAGGATTCCGTCCTTGCTTGCCGGATTGGATTTCATGTAATTATGATGAAGTCCGCTTCCTTTAAACGGGTTAAATCCGATGGTCTCGGCTACGGACTTACCGAATAAGCTTTCCGCAAGCGTATCGCCGTAACGGTCCAAACGGAAATTCGCATTCGGTTCGGTAAAATCATCACGAATTCCGTCACTGTCGGCATCCGCAATAATCTCCGGGTCGTTGATTGCCACTTCGATTGCACGCTTTACGGTATCGCAAAGCTGCGTATCCGCCGACACATTCGTCTTTTCAATGTACTTAATCAGCTGCGGCGCCATAACACCGACCAGAATTGCCATGATGGCGATTACGATAATCAGTTCCACCAGCGAGAAACCGCCGTTTGCTTTGTTCTTTCTCATTCTTTTCCCTCCCCTGACGGCTGATTCGCCCATACGAATCCCGCCTCAATATAAAAATATCACAGAATTTTCACAATTTCAACATTTTATTCATAAATTTATCCGAGTTTGGGGCCTTCGCCATATTTCCTTTCTTTACGGTCTTGAGTTCTTTCTTCTCCGGATCTTCTTCGAATTTCG
>CADCOL010000294.1 GCA_902803015.1 uncultured Lachnospiraceae bacterium
ACCTTAAGGGTGTTGAGCATGTACCGGAAGCGGCGTCCGAATCCTTCGGAAGCTTCAATTGCATAGTATTCTCTGACTACAAGGCTTCCTTCGCCTGCCGGAATAACATAAACCATCTGAAGTTCATCGGCCATGTTGTTCGTTCCCTTAAGTACTTCTGCAGGGATTCTCTTGCATGCGCCGGCTTTTTCAAGGGTATAATCCTGAACTTCCACTTCATAGACTTCGGAAAGCTCTTCGCTGATTTCTTTTACCGCGTCTTCGGGGGATTCTTCCCAATATGCTACCAGCATGTAATTCTCGGGTTCAACATCATAGATGGATACGTAGCGTTCGCGAAGTCCTTCGGTTTCTTTTTTGAAACTCTCATAGTCATAATCCATTTCATATCCGATGGTTTCGTTCTTGACATGTTCATACTGAACGGTTTCTTCCATGCCTTCCATTATAATCGTTTCTTCGAAACGTTCTCCGTCTTCTCTTGCCGGACCTTCTTCAACAACTTCCGCAACTTCGGATTCAATTTCCTCGGATGTAACATTTTCAATCTGCTCGGAAGCCTGAACGGGCTCACTGAATTCTACCTGACTTGTTTCCTGTCCGCCTTTGTTGCAAGCGGTTAAAGAAAGAACCAAAGCAGATGTAATTGCAAATACCAATAATTTCTTTTTCATAATATCCTCCACTGTTTGTATCCTTTTTCCTGTTATCGGGGAGATTATAGCATCGCGTCCGGGGAATCTTCAACGGACAAAATGCCAAAAAAGAGCTCTCGCAGGAGGGATTTTTTGTTCATTCAATTCCCGGTTTTGGTATAATAATTGACAGGATGCTTCCCAAACCCGACAAAGAGTGCAGAAAAAGTCGGGTCTGAAATTACCTGATGTGTTGTAATGAGTTTGACGGAACGAGGTGACCGTTATGAAAGACTGGATTGAAGGATTTCAGGATTCCATTGATTATATCGAACAGAATCTGACGAATGAGCCGGATATCGAGAAGATTGCACAGAAAGCCGCGCTTTCACCATTTTACTATCAGCGTATCTTCGGCGCCCTGTGCGGGATGACCGTCGGAGAATACATCCGTGCACGCCGTATGACGCTGGCGGCACAGGAACTGTCATGCTCCGATTGTAAGGTAATCGATATCGCAATGAAATACGGCTATGATTCTCCCGACAGCTTTGCAAAAGCTTTCCAGCGTTTTCACGGAATCACCCCGACAAAGGCGAAAGAAGCGGGGGCAAACTTAAAGTCCTTTGCCCCTATGCATATTAAAATCACATTGGAGGGTGGAAGTATGCTGGATTATCGAATTGAAGAAAAGGAACCGTTTACGGTTGTCGGAATCAAAAAAAGTTTCAATGTCGAGACAAGTTACAGGGAAGTTCCGAAGTTCTGGGATGAATGGTTTCATGACATGAAGGGTCTGAAAGGAATGTTCGGCGTATGCACGGATATGGACGGAAAGAACTTTGATTACTGGATTGCAGACCTGTTAATGCCTTTTGCGGAGATTCCGGAAGACTGCAGTACCTATCAAATTCCGGGAGGACTGTGGGCAATTTTTAAGTGCAAAGGACCTTTGCCCGAAAGTATGCAGTCGGTCAATACCAAAATCTGGTCGGAATGGCTTCCTTCGCTGCAGGGATATACCTTTGCGGGAAATTATTCCCTGGAGGCATATACGCCGCCTGCAGAGGATCCTGCGGATACCATCAGCTATATTTGCATTCCTCTGAAGAAAATATAGGAGGTGCATTATGAGCCAAAAACCCGGATTCAGTCTGATGCAGCCGAGCGCGAATATCGAATACCGCACCTTGCCGGATCACGTGATGCATGATCTGGGGCTTGACGATTTTTGTAAGGAAATCTCGGGCGATGCCACGGAACGTCGTATGATTGCAAACGTGCTTTCCGGGATTTCTTCCGACCCGTCTGTTGCAATTTATCGCCAACAGATTTTCGGAGATATTTTTCGACTGCCGGACTTAAGAAAGAACCTGATGGAATTGTTTGACAGGATTCGCTTCATGCGGGATTTCTCCGGAATGCACAAACCCACCGATGAGGAGATCGGGCTTTGGCATCTCTTTGACCGTCTTGAAGACCTGGACAGTTACATTAAGATTGTGGAAACCATGAAGGATTGTCTCTCCGATGAGAGCATTCGGTCCGATGGACTGATTTCACTGAGAGATTATATCACGGGTTTATACGAGGATGCTTACTTTGCCGAGATGAAAAAGGATATCGGCGAGCTTAAGATGAAGGCTTCCGACGTGAAAAGCGTAACGCTTGGAATCAATGTCAATGAACGCTTTGAAGCGGTCAGCATAGGACTGGTTTCCGTCAACAAAAAGCCCTTCAAAAAATCCGGTATCGTCAGTAATTTTGCCGATGCGATTGCTTCAAAGGATAAAATCAGGGAGACTTCGGACTGGGACGGAGATCTGCACTATCAGCAGATCAGTCAGGAAGAGAAAACCGGAATCCTTGACAGCATGAAAAAAGAGGCACTCACGGGAGTGGCTACCGTACAGTCCGCCACGCTCTTCGATGGCAGGAGCGCATCCACAACGGTAAGTGTTGCGGCGGATGATGCGATGACGAACGCTACGTATTACCTGGATAACGTGATGAATAAAATGCTTGGCAGTCTCGTGAAGAAACTGAGAGACACGCTTACCAGGTATGCAGACGTGGCAATCATGAATATTTCCGGACTTGTACCGGAATTTGTATACTATATCCGATGCGCGGAGTTTATCGGCAAACTGAAGGAAAAAGGCTGCATCTTCTGCGAACCCTTCCCGGAAAGCGAAGGCGAAACTTCGATGGATGCGAAGGGATTTTATAATCTGAAGCTTGCCATGAAGAAGGAAAATGCCGGAGAAATCGTACCCAATGATCTGTTCTTTGATCAAAAGCACACCGTTTACGTTCTCACCGGTGCAAACCGCGGAGGAAAGACCACAATCACACAGGCTGTCGGTCAGCTGTTTGTACTGGCGCAGGGAGGTCTTTTTGTTCCGGCAGAGAGTTTCCGGTATGTCCCGTGCGACTGTATCTTCACCCATTTTCCTGCGGATGAGGACAAGACAATGGATCTGGGAAGACTGGGAGAGGAGTGCGTTCGTTTCAGGGAGATGTTCTCGCAGACTACGGACAAAAGCCTTCTGCTTCTGAACGAAACCTTTTCCACAACCTCGTTCGAAGAAGGTTACTATATTGCAAGAGACTCCGTAAAAGCGCTTCTGACCAAAGGTGTGCGGACCATTTACAATACGCATATGCATAAACTGGGGGAGGACGCCGAAGATTTTACCCGGGAAAGCATCGGTGCGGGTGCAGCCTCGCTGATTATGCGAACCGAGGAGGGCAAGCGTTCCTTTAAGGTTGCTTTGGCACAGCCCGAGGGTTCCTCCTATGCAAAGGATATTGCCGAGAAGTACGGAGTGACTTATGAAATGCTTGTGAGTGAATCATAGAAAAATTGTATTTTAGAACGTAAAAACAAGACCATCCGAACGGTTCGGATGGTCTTTTCCATTGACAAAATCGCCTTTTTCCATATAATTATATGTGCGCATTTATGCCCGCAGGGGTATGAAAGTTAATAAATAATTAATGGTGACAGGTGCCGGAAATCATGGTACCGGGCACAAATCAGGAGAATGCAATGAGCAGGGAACTTGCGAAAACCTACGATCCTCACGGACTTGAGGACAGATTATATCAGAAATGGCTGGATAAGAAGTATTTCCATGCCGAAGTGGATGAAACCAAAACACCGTTTACCATCGTGATTCCGCCTCCCAATATCACGGGACAGCTTCATATGGGACACGCGCTTGACAATACGATGCAGGATATCCTGATTCGTTTCAAGAGAATGCAGGGATACAATGCACTCTGGCAGCCGGGAACCGACCACGCGTCCATCGCTACCGAGGTTAAAATCATCGAAACCCTCAAAGCGCAGGGCATCGACAAACATGACCTTGGCCGTGAGAAATTCCTGGAGCGCGCATGGGACTGGAAGAAAGAGTACGGCGGACGTATCATCAGCCAGCTTAAGAAAATGGGCTCTTCCTGCGACTGGGACAGAGAACGTTTTACAATGGACGAA
>CADCOL010000295.1 GCA_902803015.1 uncultured Lachnospiraceae bacterium
CGGATATTGATTTTACAAATGTAGGACTGTCCGATGAGCAGTTAAAGAAGTTCAGCCACATTCATATTGTTGCATGCGGAAGCGCATACCATGTCGGTGTTGTGGCACAGTATGTGATTGAGAATGTTGCAAGGATTCCGGTAAGAGTGGAACTGGCATCCGAGTTCCGTTACAGAAGTCCGATTCTGGAAAAAGATGCTCTCGTAATCGTCATCAGCCAGTCCGGTGAAACGGCAGATACGCTGGCGGCACTTCGCGAAGCAAAGAATCTCGGTGTATACACCCTGGCAATCGTGAATGTTGTAGGCAGCTCCATTGCAAGAGAGGCGGACAGCGTCATGTATACGATGGCAGGTCCCGAGATTGCGGTAGCAACGACGAAGGCGTACAGTGCACAGTTAATTGCCACGGAGCTTCTTGCATTAAAGCTCGGCTATGTAAAGGGACTGATTGCCAAGGAAGATTACGAAGCATATCTTGCGGAAGCAAAGACACTGCCGGATAAAATCACCAGGGTTTTGGAAGACAAGGAGCGTATTCAGTGGTTTACCGCGAAGTTTTCGAATGCGCATGACATTTTCTTTATCGGTCGCGGAATCGATTATGCTATCTGTCTCGAAGGCAGCCTTAAGATGAAGGAAATCAGCTATATTCATTCCGAGGCGTATGCGGCAGGTGAATTAAAGCACGGTACCATTTCCCTGATTGAGGACGGTACTCTGGTAATCGGTGTTCTTACACAGAGCGGACTTTATGAAAAGACCGTTTCCAACCTTGTGGAAGTAAAGAGCCGCGGCGCTTATCTTGCAGGTGTAACTTCGGCAGGGAACTACGGCGTGGAGGATACGGTAGACTTTACGATTTACATTCCGAAGACCGTGGAGATTTTTGCACAGAGTCTTGCGATTATCCCGTTACAGCTTATGGGATATTATATGTCCGTTGCGAAAGGTTTGGATGTGGATAAGCCGAGAAACCTTGCAAAGAGTGTTACGGTTGAGTAAAAAAGAAACAAACTACTTATGTAGTTGAAATACAGCATGCTGAAACGCGTGCAGAATAATCAGAGAGGTAACAGAATGGTTAAAGCAGTAGTTGGCGCCAACTGGGGCGACGAAGGAAAAGGTAAAATCACGGACATGCTTGCGGAGAAAGCGGACATTGTGGTTCGTTTTCAGGGCGGTGCAAATGCGGGCCATACGATTGTAAACAAGTACGGCAAATTCGCATTGCATACACTTCCGTCAGGTGCGTTTTACGATCATATTACAAGTGTCATCGGAAACGGTGTGGCACTTAATATTCCGATTCTCTTCGGTGAGATTCAGAACATTATCGAGCGCGGTGTGCCGGCCCCGAAGATTATGATTTCCGACAGAGCACAGATGGTAATGCCTTATCACATTCTCTTTGATCAGTACGAGGAAGAGCGTCTGGGCGGCAAATCCTTCGGCTCCACGAAATCCGGTATTGCACCGTTCTATTCCGACAAATATGCAAAGATCGGTTTTCAGGTCAGCGAACTTTTTGACGATGAGCTTTTGAAAGAAAAAGTGGAAAGAATCTGCGGAATCAAGAATGTTACGCTTGAGCATTTATATCATAAGCCGTTACTGGATCCGGCAGATCTGTTAAATACGCTTCACGAGTATCGCGATATGGTAGCTCCTTATGTCGGAGATGTTTCTTCTTTCTTAAACAATGCTTTGAAGGAAGGAAAAACCATTCTGCTGGAAGGCCAGCTCGGAACCTTAAAAGATCCGGATCACGGCATCTATCCGATGGTTACGTCTTCTTCCACACTGGCTGCATACGGCGCAATCGGTGCAGGAATTCCGCCTTATGAAATCAAACAGATTATCACGGTTTGCAAAGCATATTCCTCCGCAGTCGGCGCAGGCGCATTCGTATCCGAAATCTTCGGCGATGAAGCGGACGAGTTAAGAAGACGCGGCGGTGACGGCGGCGAGTACGGTGCAACGACGGGACGTCCCAGAAGAATGGGATGGTTCGATTGCGTGGCAAGTAAGTACGGCTGCAGACTGCAGGGCACCACGGACGTGGCATTCACGGTATTGGATGTTTTGGGATATCTGGATGAGATTCCCGTATGCGTGGGATACGAAATCAACGGTGAAGTGACGACCGAATTCCCCGTAACGCATATGCTTGAAAAGGCAAAACCGGTTCTTAAGAAGTTGCCCGGTTGGAAGTGTGAGATCCGCGGAATCAAGAATTATGACGAACTTCCCGAAGCATGCAGAAATTATGTGGAGTTTATCGAGGAGCAGATCGGATATCCGATTACCATGGTTTCCAACGGACCGGGACGTGAGGATATCATCTACAGAGAGAGCAAACTCAGTAAGTAAAAAATGGTACCGGGTACCGAAGAAGAGGTGCCCGGTATCTTTATTAAAAAAAGAACGGTGACATGTATCGTTCAGAAGGTGTAACGATATGGACAGAGAAATGATTATCGTCCTCGATTTCGGAGGACAGTACAACCAGCTGATTGCAAGGCGCGTCAGAGAATGCAATGTATACGCCGAAGTTTGGCCGTATACGAAAAGTCTTGAGGAAATCAAGGCTGCGAATCCGAAGGGTATTATTTTTACCGGCGGACCGAACAGTGTATATGACGAAACATCACCGCATTATGATAAAGCGATTTTTGATATCGGTGTTCCCATCCTGGGTATCTGTTACGGTTCCCAATTAATGGCGTGGACACTCGGTGGGGAAGTAAAAACGGCCCCGGTCAGCGAGTACGGACACACGGATATCTCCATCTGGACACAGGCCGGTGCGGATTCCAAGGAACACTTAAAGAACTACTCAAGCAGCCTGTTTAAAGACGTAAATACGCATACATCCGTATGGATGAGCCATACCGATTATATTGCAAAAGCGCCGGAAGGATTCGTCGTAACATCACGAAGCAAGGACTGTCCCGTGGCTTCCATGGAGTGTGCGGAGAAGAAATTCTATGCGACACAGTTTCATCCCGAGGTAATGCATACCGAAGAAGGTCAGACGATGCTTCGCAATTTTGTGCTTGATATTTGCGGATGCAAGGGTGACTGGAGAATGGATTCCTTCGTTCAGACAAAGATTGAAGAAATCCGCGAGAAGGTAGGAAACGGAAAAGTGCTTCTTGCTTTATCCGGCGGTGTGGATTCTTCCGTTGCGGCGGTACTTCTTTCAAAAGCAGTCGGCAAACAGCTGACATGCGTATTTGTCGATCAGGGGCTTCTTCGCAAAGATGAGGGAGATGAGGTCGAGGCGATTTTCGGACCGAAGGGAAATTACGATTTGAATTTTATCCGCGTTAACGCGCAGGAAAGATTTTATGAGAAATTAAAGGACGTGGAAGAACCCGAGCGGAAACGTAAAATAATCGGCGAGGAATTCATCCGCGTATTCGAAGAAGAAGCGAAAAAAATCGGAACCGTGGATTTCCTTGCACAGGGTACCATTTATCCCGATGTGATTGAATCGGGACTCGGCAAATCAGCCGTTATCAAATCCCATCATAATGTCGGAGGATTGCCGGATTATGTGGATTTCAAAGAGATTATCGAGCCGTTGAGAATGCTCTTTAAGGACGAGGTAAGACGTGCGGGACTGGAACTCGGATTACCCGAATATCTGGTATTCCGTCAGCCGTTCCCGGGACCCGGCCTGGGGGTTCGGATTGTCGGTGAAGTCACTGCCGAGAAGGTCAGAATCGTGCAGGAAGCTGATGCGATTTTCCGCGAGGAAATGGATATTGCAAAGAAGACGGGAAAACTGAGCGCACTTCCGAACCAGTACTTCGCAGCGCTTTCCAATATGCGTTCGGTCGGTGTTATGGGTGA
>CADCOL010000296.1 GCA_902803015.1 uncultured Lachnospiraceae bacterium
CTCGTCTTATTTCTCGCGATTGGTGATGACACAGTCAATCAGACCGTACTCTTTTGCCTTCTCGGCGCTCATCCAGTTGTCACGGTCGGTATCCGCAGCGATTACTTCATACGGCTGTCCGGTCTTCTCCGCAAGAATCCTGTTTAATTTTTCTTTCGTCTGAAGAATGTGCTTTGCGGCGATTTCGATTTCGGTTGCCTGACCCTGAGCACCGCCAAGAGGCTGGTGAATCATAATCTCCGCATTCGGAAGAGCCATTCTCTTGCCCTTTGCGCCGCCTGCAAGCAGGAATGCGCCCATGGAAGCCGCCATACCGATGCAGATGGTGGATACGTCGCACTTGATATACTGCATAGTATCGTAGATTGCCATACCTGCGGTTACGGAACCGCCGGGGCTGTTGATGTAAAGCTGGATATCTTTATCGGGATCTTCTGCTTCGAGGAACAAAAGCTGTGCCACAACAAGGCTTGCGGAAAGATCCGTTACTTCTTCCCCGAGGAAAATGATACGATCCTTCAACAGTCTGGAATAAATATCATAGGACCGTTCACCGCGGCTGGTCTGTTCAATGACATAAGGTACTAAACTCATGATTTACCTCCCTTTTACGTATGTTTTTTGTTCATTTCATAACGAATGCAAGCCGGCAGTATGCCGGCCGCATGTAAAATCGTGTTTTCTTTCGACAGGCAAAAAACTCTTTGCCCTAAAGCATTTCTTCGGATTATGCTTCCTTTGCGCTTTCGGTTACAAGGGTAATTGCCTTCTGGATAGCGATATCCTTCTTGAACTCTTTGATACGCTCTTCATCCATATACTCGTTCTTAATCTTCTCCGGCTCAATCTTGTACTGATCCGCAAGTTTCTTGATTTCAGCATCGAGTTCTTCTTCGGATACTTCAATTTTCTCCGCATCCACGATTGCTTCGCAAACGAGTCTGGTCTTAATACGACGTTCAGCCTGCTCTTTTACCTGCTCCATCATCTTCTCTTCGTTGGTGCCGGTGTACATATAATACTGTTCGATGTTCATTCCCTGCATTGCAAGTCTCTGGGAGAAGTCATTTACGATGCCTCTCTGCTCGGTCTGCATCATTGCCTCGGGAATGTCCATGGAAGCGTTTTCGATAATCTTTGCGATAACCGCATCTTCCTTCTTCGTAACGGCTTCTGCTTCCTTGCTTTCCTTTAAGTGCTTCTCAACACTTTCCTTGTACTCTGCGAAGGTTTCGTATTCGCTGACTTCGGAAGCAAACTCGTCATCAAGCTCGGGAAGTTCGTTCTCTTTGATGCCCTTAATGGTTACGTTGAATTTAGCGGGCTTGCCCTTTAATTCCTCAGCATGATATTCCTCGGGGAAAGTAACGTCTACTACAACTTCCTCGCCGATGGACTTGCCGATTAACTGCTCCTCGAATCCTTCGATGAAGGAATGGGAACCGATGGTCAGAGGATAATCGGTACCCTTGCCGCCCTCGAATGCCACATCATCCACGAATCCTTCAAAGTCAATCGTTACGATGTCGCCATCCTTAACCGGTCTGTCTTCGATGGTAATCGTACGTGCGCTGTTCTTGCGCTCTTTCTCGATTTCCTCGTTAACTTCTTCTTCGGTAACGGTGGTTTCCACCTTGTCAACGGTCACACCCTTGTACTCGCCAAGCGTTACTTCAGGCTTTAATGCTACTTCTGCGGTGAAAATGAAAGGCTTTCCTTCTTCCATCTGAACCACGTCAATCTTCGGAGTGGAAGTGATTTCTTCCTCGCACTCGTTATATGCTTTCTCATAAGCCTCGGGAATGATTTCGTTGGCAGCGTCTTCATAGAAAACGGACTTGCCGTACATCTTCTCGATCATGGCACGGGGCACCTTGCCGGCACGGAAACCGGGGATGCTGATTTTTTTCTTATTCTTGTTATAAGCAACCTCGATTGCCTTTGCAAAATCCTCTGCAGGCACCTCGATGGTAAGCTTAGCCATGCCTTTTTCCAACTTCTCAACTTTCAAACTCATTTTTGTGTTTCTCCTTTCATAACCGACCGCGAATTACCCGCAGACAGATAGTTATTGTATCATATTCTAACAAATCTCTCAAGATTTTCGTTATTCAAACATTTCGGGAGGTCCGTATACTTCACGTTCCTCATTTTTTTTCGGGTCGAATTCAGGGTCGTCTTTTTCGTCACCCTTCTTTTCGTCATCTTTCTCCTCGTCCTTCTTTTCCTCTTCCTTTGCGGCGTTCGGATCAACGATGGGCTCGTCATTTAACTCTTCTTCGGAAAGCTCTTCTTCCACAACCGGTTCTTCCTCGCCTGCAAACGGAGGTCCGTAAACTTCCTCAATCTCATTGTTGGAAGGATCGAAAATCTCAGGCGGACCGTATACAACGGGCTGTTCGTTCTGTGACGGATCGAACGGCCTGATCGGACGGTCACCGTTCACATTGTAGATTGCGGATGCGGATGCACAAAGAATCATGAGAATCAAAAGTCCGACACCGACAATCAGTAAAAGCAGTGTCCACCATCCGCTCTTTCCGGCATCCCGCAGTCTTCTGACCGTTAAGGAAACCCAGGGAAGTAAGGAAAGAAGCAGATATCCCGCAAGGGCAAATGCTCCTAAGCAATACCAGAGACCGCCGGTTTCCGCCACGAAGGATGCGTACAAAAGCCCGCATGATGCGCAGGCTACAAGCACCTGAACGATGAAAGGAAACCAGTACTCTTTTAAGGTTGCGGTTCCCTTGTAGTTAAATGTGTTTGCCCACATGCGTTTGTAGGCGCCGAAGAAAGTAATCTTTTCTTCCATTGTGTTACTCCTTACTGGAACAGGTTTCCGTAGATGGTAAAAAACTCCGAAGTATCTATCGAATCGTCCTTTACGGCATGAATGGTTGCCCAGAGTTCTTCGTTTAAGTTTCCTGTTCTGTCTCCGAGGAAAGCATTGTATTCTTCCTCAAATGCTTCATTCTTTTTCTGGTTCAAAATCTTTAACTTATTCTGATCGGTTTCGTCCCGGTCAAACATATTGTCACACCGGATGATGTAGAAACCGTCCTTCGTCTCCACGATATTGCTGACTTCGTCGGATGCCAGGTTAAATGCCGCTTCCTCGTATTCCGGTTCGGTTTCGCCGCGGCTGAACTGGAAAGAGCTTTTCTCATCCTCGTTATATGCAACGATAAGATTATCGAATTTCTCACCGTCTTCGAGCTTCGCAATGACCTCTTCGGCCTTCTTTCTCGCTTCCGCCTTCTTATCCTCGGAATACTCCACACGTTTTCCGGAGGAATCGATGGAATAGGTCTTAATCAGAATATGCGAGACGGTAATGGTCCTTGCCTCATCGTCACTGATTTCCGGATTGATATCCTTTACCAGAAAGCCGTACACACGGTTTGCCAGCGCATACTCGCGATACATGTTCTCGAAGTCTTTTTCCGTTAAGTTGAAAAGTTTCTTCTCGGACTCGTTTAATCCGGTGTAATACTGCTGTGCCGCCGCTTTCGCAAGTTTCTCGTCATCTTTCGAAAGAGAGACTTTTTTCTTTGCGGCAAGCAGGTTCATCACCTTGACACGGGAGATTCTTGCAAGAACCGTTTCTTTCAAACCGTCTTCCAAAAGCTCTCCGTCCTCGGTGGTCATTTCCCAGATACGGTCTCCGTAGGCGTTTTCATACATGTTCTGCATGTTCACCAGGTAGACCATGTATTCCGACTCGGTGCAGACGGCCTTGTCGATTTTAAACAATTCCCCTTCTTCAAAACCGGTGGTCAGAACAATCTTTTTCTTGCATCCGACCAGGGGAAGGAGCATCAGTACCGCAAGAACCGTCGCGAATACTTTTTTTATAATTCTTCGATTCATATTGATTCATAATCCTTTCGGTCAGCCTCGCCGCCGAAGGATAATCACCTTACTGAAATTAGTTCAAAGGGTACTTGTCGGTCAGGCTCTGAACGATTTCTCTTGCGTAAGGAATCTTCTCTTCGCCGCCCTTGATTACCGCTGCGATTGCTTCCGCGATGCGGTCCATATCCTCTTCGTTCATACCGCGGGATGTAACTGCGGGAGTTCCGAGACGAACACCGCTGGTAACGAACGGAGACTGCGGATCGTTCGGGATGGTATTCTTGTTGCAGGTGATGTGCGCTTCATCCAGCCACTTCTCTACCTGCTTACCGGTCAGGTTGTATTTCTTTAAGTCAACCAGCATTAAGTGGTTGTCGGTTCCGCCGGAAACGATGTCGATATCTCTGGAAAGAAGGCCTTTGCAAAGTGCCTGTGCATTGTTCACGATGTTCTGCTGATAAACCTTGAAATCATCGGAAAGTGCTTCTTCGAAGCAAACTGCCTTTGCGGCAATGACATGCATAAGCGGTCCGCCCTGGATTCCGGGGAATACGGCCTTGTTGAAATTGTACTTGTCGGCTGCTGCCTGGTTAGCCATAATCATACCGCCGCGGGGTCCGCGAAGGGTCTTATGGGTGGTCGTGGTAACAACATCCGCATAAGGGAAGGGTGAGGGATGAAGTCCTGCTGCCACAAGGCCGGCAATGTGTGCGATATCAACCATCATAACCGCATCCTCTTTATCGCAGATTTCACGAATTCTCTTAAAATCAATGGTTCTTGCATATGCACTTGCACCCGCAATAATCATTTTGGGTTTGCACTCAAGTGCAAGCTCTTCCATTTTGTCGTAATCAAGGAAGCCGTCATCGTTAACGCCGTAAGGAACCACCTTAAAATACTTACCGGACATATTCGCGGGTGAACCGTGGGTTAAATGTCCGCCGTGGTC